>NZ_VFTI01000050.1:0-32308 GCF_006439515.1 Mesorhizobium sp. B3-2-1
GCCCTCGTTCGTGAGGCGTATATAGTCGCCACCCCGACAAACTGTCAACACCGCTTTCTCAAGTTTTTGAACTTTTTCGTGGAGATATCCACGGGGCCGAATTGGTGAGTTGGCTAGGCTGAGTTTCCACGCCGCTTTCAGCGATTGATCGCGCCTGGCTGCCGCCACGCTCTCAGACGGGCTGCAGGCGCCAAGTGTGAGGGTCGAGTCACAAGACCGCAACATTGCCACGGTGCTCCGCCGCGCCTTCCTCTTCCAGGGCCGCGACCAGCTTGACTGCGGACTCCCAATGCTTGGCAACATCGCTCCGCGTCCTTTCCCGGCTCCGGCTACCAACCGGCAAGCTTCCCGCGATCGCCTTTAAAAGCGGACATCCGTACAGATGGATGCTGCCATACATGGACTAGCGCCTGTTCGACACGCGCTGAGGCGCTCTATGGGGGTTTGCCAAGCCTACCACAACCGGGCCGCGCAGCCATATCAACGCGATGGATCGGCACCTCTGCTTCTCACCGCTCGCGCAGGACCTCCTGCTTGTATCGCATGAGCGGCGAAAGAAGGTAGCTGATGATACGTTCGGTGTTTCCGGGCCACCTTTCGGGAGTGGCCGCAATCTGTGAGGTTGCCGGTTCTGCATTGGGATCGGAGATCGGCTTGTGTCTGGACTTGACCTTGACCCTGAGCGACAGCCTCGACGTTTCGAGGTGATCAACGGTGCTGGCGGCCGGCGTCAGTGGTCGGTGGATGACAAAGCCCGGATCATTGCGGAGACTCTGGAGCCGAACGCAATCATTTCCGAGGTCGCCCGCCGGTATGGTCTGAGGCCGCAACAGGTCTTCGCCTGGCGTCGCGAAGCGCGCAAACAGGCCGTTTCGGCGCAGCAAGATTCTCCCGCCTTCGTGCCGGCGGTGGTGGGGGCGCCGGAACCCATAGCCAGGCATCCACCGAAGCAGCGGAACCGGAAAGCCACCCGAGACGCCGGCGTGATTGAGCTTGAGATCGACGGCATCGCCATGCGCGTTGGCCGTGGCGCCGATACCAAGACAGTAGCCGCTGTAATCCGCGCGCTGAAGGCGACGACGTGATTGGGCCGACGGGTGCGGTCAAGGTGATGGTAGCGACGAAGCCAGTGGAATTCCGCAAGGGTGCTGAGGGCTTGGCCGCCCTGGTGCGCGAGACGATGGGCGCCGATCCGTTCAGCGGCGCCGTTTACGTCTTCCGCGCCAAGCGCCCCGACCGGATCAAGCTGATCTTCTGGGACGGCACCGGGGTCTGCCTTTATGCAAAGCGTCTGGAGGATGGCGAGTTCCGCTGGCCGAAAGTGCATGACGGCGTGATGCGGTTGACGGCTGCACAGCTCTCGGCGCTGCTCGAAGGCCTCGATTGGCGGCGAGTCCACGAGCCGCGCCGGACCCGCATTCCAGTTCAGGCGGGCTGACCCGCGACGAAGTGAATCAGCGTGGATTCCGCTGTCGCGGGCCGTCGGCTAATATGGTCTGATCGGCTCATGGCGATGACGGCTGACCAGCTTCCCGACGATCCGGAGCGCTGAGGGCGATGGTCCTGGCGCGCGACATCGAGAATTCCCGTCTGGTCCAGATCATTAAGGAATTGCAGCGCCATCGCTTCGGCCGTCGTGCTGAGACGCTGCCGGAAGACCAACTGCTGCTGGGACTTGAGGAAGCCGAGCAGATCGAGGCGGCCGGCAGGAGGAGAACGAACAGGCTGCTCCCACGGAGCGACAGGCGCGTGTCGCCAAGCGTCGGGCGAACCGCGGCGCGTTGCCACCCCATCTGCCGCGCACGGAGATGGTCGTCGACATCGAGGCCCATGCCTGCCCGTGCTGCCGCAACGGCCTGCATCGGATCGGCGAAGACGTGAGCGAGCGGCTAAGACATCGTGCCGGCGCGGCTGCGTGTGATCGTCGTGCGCCGGCCCAAATATGCCTGCCGCGCCTGCGAGGACGTTGTCGTTCAGGCTCCGGCACCCGCCCGGTTGATCGAAGGCGGCCTTCCGACCGAGGCAACGATCGCCCAGGTCCTAGTCTCCAAAAATGCTGACCACCTGCCACTCTATCGTCAGGCGCAGATCTACGCCCGGCAGGGCATCAATCTCGACCGGTCGACGCTCGCCGACTGGGTCGGCCGTGCCGCCTGGCATCTATGTCCGGTGCACGAGCGGCTGCTTGGAAAGCTGAGGTCCTCACCAAAACTCTTCGCCGACGAGACGAAGGCGCCGGTGCTCGATCCGGGCCGCGGCAAGACGAAGACAGGCCAGCTCTGGGCCTATGCCCGCGATGACCGACCATGGAATGGCGGCGACCCGCCTTACATCCGCGCCTCTGAACTCAGGGCCGTGGCCTGAGAACACCGCTTACGATGATACGGCGTGAGCCGGTCTTGATCTCGACCGTGACCGACATGCCGGGTGACAGATCGGCGGATCTGCCCTCGATCCGCATCTGGGTGCGGTCGAGCGAGACGCGCGCTACATAGGCGAGCCCCTGCCCCCGTGTCTCGGTCGTCGAACTCTCTGCTGCGGATCGTGGCTCGCCTGAGGCATCGTCGCGTTTGTCATTGTTGACGGCGTCGTGCGAGACGCCGAGCACGCGCCCGTGCAAGAGCCCGTAGCGCGTGAAATTGAAGGTATCGACCTTGATCTCCGCCTCCTGCCCGGGAGAAACAAACCCGATATCGCTGTTCGACACCATGGCCTCGATCTCGAGGGCAGCGTCGGCCGGCACGACGACCGCGAGCGACTGCGCCGGCGTGACGACGCCTCCGGTCAAGATCGAACAGATAGAGCTGGCGCGTATCGCCCTGAAGAGACTCGGCCTCGTTGGCAAAGGCACCAGCGCGATCGCGACCTACCCAGGATGAGCTCGACAAGCTGATCGCCGACTTCGATGAAAATCCTCGTCAGATCGCTCCGGTCAGCTTGATCATACAGGGGTGTCCGCCACGGCACGCAGGTCCAAGGGTTCGCCCATATCCTATTAATGCCACCCCACAAATTCGCCTCGGTATGCCGTTGTCGGGTGGCGCTGTTGTCGCCTAACGGAAAGCCCTGGACATCTGGTCAGCGAACGGTTTCAGCAAGTACGACCATACAGTTCGTTCGTCTGTGCTGATGTGGACTTCGGCAGGCATGCCTGGCTTCAGGACCTTGGCTTCCGTTAAGCAGTCCGACTTGTTTTCAACCTTGATACGCGCTGAAAAATACGACAACTGACGCTGTTGGTCCTTGATCAAATCGGCGGATATGCGCTGAACCCACCCTTGGCAGGCGGGTGTAGTACCGGCGTCGAACGCAGGAAAACGAATTGATACTGGTTGGCCGGCGCGAATGTCATCTACACGCGACGGCGGGATTAGGGCGTCGACTACGAGATTGTCCGTATCCGGCACAATCATCATGAGCACTTCTCCGGGGCCGACGACACCGCCTACCGTGTGGATCGATGATTCTTGAATTGTTCCAGACTGCGGAGCCCTGACCGTACTTTTGCTCAGCTCATCCTGAGCTACTATCTTGCGCTCCTTCAGCTCGGTGCTCTTGGCTTCGGTCTGGCGAAGCTCGCTTGTGACATCGGCGCGCTTTTGTTCGTCGAGTTGGAGAATTTGCAGCGCAGTTTCGCTAACCCGAGCCTCCGCTTCGGCGACTGCAGCGGCCAGACGTCCCGATTCTCCGTGAGCTCGCGTGCTATCCAATCTCGCCTTGCTCAATCTTTCCTTTGAAACCAATTTCTTAGAATACAACGCTTCGACATCCGTGAGGTCGTGATCCAGCAAAGCCACCGCTTCATCTTCCGCCGCTTGCTCTGATTTGAGGCCGTCGATCTGACGTTCGAGTTGTCTTGTGCGACTTTGCAATTGAGCCTTCTGACCTTTGAGTGCCGCCGCACGGCTGTCGAACAAGGCGCGTTCACCACTGACAAGAGCCGCCAGCTCAGGGTTGCTCATCCTGGCCTGGACAGCTCGCGGGACCTGGATTTCCGGAAGGCTTTGCCGTTCCGCCTCCAGCCGGGCAAGGCGGATAGTCGCGCGATCGAGATCCTCGCTAATTATTTGCAGATTAGCCCTCGTCAATGTGTCATCCAGCTTGACCAGCACGTCGCCGGCTTGAACATGATCTCCGTCCTGGGCGAAGATAGCACCGATCGTACCACCCGTGAGATGCTGAACTTTCTTGATGTTGGTCTCTACCACCACTGTGGCTGGCGCAATCACCGCGCCGGCGATCTTGGTCAAGCCGACCCACAGCCCGCAGCCCAAGACTACTAGAAAAGTCGTTGCAAGACCTAGCATCAGATTGGCGCGAACGCCGTCTTGCAATCCGAGCACATCCTCCCCGGTGGCATATGGCGCCGTGATCGTATCAGACACTTGGAAGAATCTCAGGCATGCCCGCTGACGCCCTTGTGAAGGGGCACCACCGGACTTGGACGCTCTGCAGCTGGAAAGGGTCGGACCACGTTCGCCAGCACATCCTCGCGCGAGCCAAAGGAATGGAGCATGCCATTGGACATGACGAGAACCCGATCGATGTTGGTGAGAGCCGACGGACGATGAGCCACAATGATGACAATCCCACCACGCTGACGAACGCTCAGGATCGCACCGGCCAGCGCAGCATCGCCACTGACGTCGAGATTTGAATTAGGCTCGTCAAGAACGACAAGAAATGGTTCGCCATAAAGTGCCCTGGCCAGTCCCACGAGCTGCCGCTGCCCCGCCGACAAAGCAGTGCCCCCTTCCCCCACGCGCGTTTGAAAACCGTCTGGAAGTCGCATGATCATCTTGTCGATACCCGCCGCCCTGGCGGCAGCCATAACGCCTTTGGGATCGCCTTGGCCGCCAAACCTCGAGATGTTGTCCGCGACTGTACCATCAAACAGTTCAACGTCTTGCGGCAGGTAACCAACATGAGCGCCAACCCGCTCCGAACTCCATTGCTCGAGCGAGGCTCCGTCTAACCTGACCGTTCCGCGAAGCGGCTTCCACGCACCGACCAGGGCGCGAACGAGCGTCGTCTTGCCAGAGCCGCTCGGGCCGATAACGGCCATGCCGGAGCCTTTCGGCAATTGGAAAGTCACGTTTAAGACGGTCGGCCTCGACACGCCCGGCGGCGCGATCGTCAGGTCTTCAACCGCAAGAAGTGCCTGCGGGCGGGGCAATTCCATGGGCTCGTTGTGATCGTCAAAAGTGCTGAGCACGGCCGCCAACTGGGAGAAGCTGCGCCTAGCAGCCAGGAAACCCTTCCAGTTTGCGATCGCAATATCAACAGGGGCCAGCGCGCGGCCCAGCAATATGGATGACGCGATAATCACGCCAGGGGATGCTTCGCCGCCAATAACAAGATAAGCGCCGAGCCCTAAAACCGAGGATTGTAACGCCATGCGAAGCGCCTTGGTTAGCGAGCCGGCTGCGCCTACGACGTCGGAAAGCCGCTCCTGGTACGCCAGATAGGCTCGGGTCGCTTCGCTCCAGCGATGGCCAATCCGGTTGGAAAGACCCATAGCGTGCACAACTTCGGCGTTGCGACGCCCGGAATCGGCAAGAACGCGTTGCGATAAAAGTGCTTCGGACGCGTGCATCGCCGGTCCGCGCGCAAAAATTTCCGCCACCACTGTCAGGGTAATGACAACAGCCGCGCCTGCTGTGGCTAGTATTCCAAGCGAAGGGTGCAGAAGATAGATGATCACCAGATAAAATGGTATCCAGGGGGCGTCGAAGACGACTGTCGGTCCCAACCCGGAAAGAAAGCCGCGGAGTTGATCCAGATCGCGAAGCGGATGAGTCCTGCTTGCGTCCTCTCCGGCAATGAGCGGCAGGGACAGTGAGATGGCGAAGACCCTTTGCTGCAGAGTTCTATGGAGCCGACTGCCAATCCGCACCAAGAGGCGAAGCCGTATGAAATCGAGCACTCCATAGACCGCATACAGACCAAGCATCCCAATAGTGAATCCGACAAGCGTCGGAATGCTCTGTGAAGGCAGAACGCGATCGTAGATCTGCAGCATATAGATGGATCCTGTCAAAGACAGAATGTTGATGACCGCTGAGAACAGACCGACACCGGCCAGCCCAGGAACACAGCCTGAAAAAGCCGAACGCAAATCCATCGAAGGCCCGTTCCATCGCTTCATGGTGCGCGACCCTCTACGAGAAATGGCCGCATGGACTCGCTTGTCCTGCCGATTGTAAACACCCTCTTCCTTGCTAGCCCTGTCCCGCACCAAAAGCATTAAGCGTTGCTAAGGTATCTGCCTTCGGTAAAAATGTAGCAAAATCGTGACGCTTTTCCGAGAAACCCAAGGCTTCCTTGCCAAAAGCGGTGGATAAGATAGCGGGGGGTGGGAAAGTTTGCAGCGACAGCGCCGCCGAAGTCAAAACACGGTTTTTAGACCCGTGTGATTGCGACCCGGCGGTGCGACCAGCCTATCGTTTGTTTGCAACCACCAAAAAGTGTTGCGCAAGGGAGCCAGGCAGCTTGAGCGTTTTTGATGCCTTCTCAACTGGCTCGATCAATGCCTGGCAAAGGCCAGGCAAAAAGTGGCCTGGCCGAGGCAGATAACCGTAGGGGATCAGGTGCTCAACGGTGAAACCAGACGATACGAGCAATTCGTTAAATCGACTGGCGCTCAGCGTGTTGCGGAGTGTGCGTCCAAAAACCTGATTTAGCATCCGGCAAGCTACGCCAACTGGCGAGGTTGCGTTCATGTGTACGTTGGCCACAAGCCTGCCTTGGTCGTTCAGTTGGTCGTGTATCGCCGTCAGGGCCTCTCGTCGCAGAGAATCCTCGGCATTCAGGAAGAAACGAAATGCGGTTACAACGTCGAACGTTTCGCCGAGCGGGTCGACTGTCATATCGATGTGCCGCAGTTTCACATTGTCTGGGACCCGTGCACAGGCGAGCATAGCCCCGGAGACATCGACCCCCACCACCTCGTCAAACAGTTCGGCGGCTATGTTGGTGATGCGGCCGGTGCCGCACGCGAAGTCGAGGCACTTTCGGCCGGCACCACCCATGGGACCGAGAACGTCAACGAGAAGGGGCTTCTCAATTTTTGTCCACAGGGCGCCATAGTAGCCGGACTCGTGTGTCTTGTTGTAGTGCTCACCATAACCCAGGGCACAGTGGCTAATGCGATAATTATCCGAGACTTCATCCCCTTCCCGATCAGCCCGCCGATTCTGCCACACTCTGGCCTCAACAGCTCGGGGGCTCGTCTGAGGAACTTTCAAGACAGGTGTCTCAAACGTGCAGATTGCCGGGCCGGCCGCTGGTGCGACTTCAGTTGACTGCATTGGAGAGGCGCTTGGCTTGGACTGGATCTTCACGAAACCCTCCGTTCCATTTTGGTTGACGGTCGAACTTTGAGCCAGCGGCCTCCCCACGCGAGTCCGACACACCTGCTTACTGGATGGCCACGCCTTCGAGGTCACTGCTGAAGGTCGCCTCGATGGTATCTCCGGGCGCAACGACGGTATCCACGTCGGCAGCCAGCTTTCGCCATTCCTGGTCGACCTTGCGAATGATCAACACCTTGGCGCGGATTGTTTCCCCAGCCATAGGCAAGGGTCGGGCCGACGCTCCGGATGGCTGCAGTTTCTGGCTCGCGGCGTGAAGTTTTGCGGTGTTGTCCGCCAAACGCCCATCTGTGTCCTTCAATTCGGTCAGAAGACCAATTTTCCGTTGGTTCTCAGCGCGTTGCAGCTGCCTTGCATAGTCATCTTCCTGGCGACGCGCCCTCATCAGTTCAACTGACGTCTGAAGAGCACCGCTTGACGACAGAAGCAAAGCTCGCCGAACGTCGGCGAGCCTGTTGTTGGTGAGGTTGCCCGATTCAAAGACCTTCGTAACCCTAGCCAGATCGTCTTGGTCTGCCTTGACGCCGTCGTTTTCGACCTGTTGACGCTTGAGCAGAACGTCGATCTGATCTGCCGTGTCTTTCTCGCCTTTTTCGAGATAGCTCTGCTCCGCCTGAAAATCGCTGATTGAAATCTTCAAGGCCTCCGCTTCAGCCCGCGCTATTGCGGTACCGACACTGGCAGGCAACGGCGATCCCTGCGGCAGGTGTTGGTCAAAGCTCGCCTCACCTTGCAGTTCGGCGCGAATTCGAGCGCCGTGAAAGTAGTCCTTGATATACTCGCCCCAAAGCGATTCATAGTCGCGGCGCAGATCAACCGGATCGGGTCCCGCTTGGCCTGCTCTTGAACGCAAAAGGCTTAATCCACCGGAAACGGCTATCGCCTGTCGAACTGTCATCAGCGGGCGATACGGCTGCTGCCCCGGAGTAAGGACATCGCCGGTGACATAGATTGGCCGATATTCCGCGATCACCGCGGTCACGTCGCTTGGCTTGATGATAATCATTTGCTCTCGCCCGTCCTGCAGCCGCGCGCGAAAAATCTTTGTCGGCAAGATTGTTTCCATGCGCGTCTGCAGTTGAGTCGGAGTAAGGCCGGCAACCGATACCACGCCAACTTCGGGAAGCGCGATCGTGCCGTCCATCTGGACCACGGCACGCTGAATTCGCTCAGGAATCGAAGCAATTCCTATTTCGACGACATCTCCTGGAGACAATTGATAGACAAGCGGGGCGTCTGCCGCAGCGACCTTTTGGGCGGCTGATACCGCGACGAGCGCGGCGAGTAGAATTCGCTTATCGAAGCCCATTTGCCACAATCTCCTTCTGGCTCGACGTGCCCGACACTGACCAATCGACACGGGTGACAAAATCGTGGACCGGGCCGCCCGGCGCGCCCCAATTGCTTGACCAGACAACCTGCGAGCCGTCTGGGGAGGGCGAGGCGTGTGTCTCGCTCCAGTAGTCGAAGACGACATTTCGCGTCTCCGCGATGCGACGAACATATCCACTGCCATCAGTGCGCAGCGCGATCACTTCCCTTGCGTAAGGCGCCCAATCGGGATGGTTTGACACTTCCGCCGGATCGCCGGCGTAGCTCAAGAATACCCAGCCCGGCCTATTCAAGGCCCGTAGAGACGCGTGCTGGGCTTCGCCGTATTTCATCAGTGAGGTGACCGCCCCATCCGAGATCCGCCGCTTGATGACTTGATACTTGTCCGGTTCCGATTTGCTGATGCCCACATAAATTTCGCTGCCATCGGCATCGACGGTCATATCGCCGTGACCAGGCCGATGATGCTCCGCCCATTTCTGGCGCAAGACACCGTCGACGGAGAAGATCATGATCTGGTCCGTCCCGTCTTCAAGGTTCTGAAAGCAAAGAACGTTGGTGCCTAGCGGAGAGATCGAGCAGGCGCGGTTGGCCCCAGCAAGTTGAGCAAGATCGATATCCTGGAACTTTCGCTGCCGCTTGAGATCGTAGGCGAAGGCCACCGTTTTGCCGTCCGCTCGAACCGCGCGCACGACTATGCGATTGCCATCCCGGCTAGGGTTGCCTTTGTTAGGGCCGAACTGAAGATTGCTATAGTTCGTCGCGTGAAAAATCACTTCCTCACGATTGGTGCGCGGCGTCCACCTGGAGATTGCCCTGCCCTGGACGCAGATCATCTGGCTCGGTTCCTGCGGGTTCCACTCGCATCCGCCCGATCGGTCCCGGTGGAAGAGCGGGGCGTAGGTGTGTCCGTCGAGGAAGCACATGCCACCGCAGCCGTTGCTGATGACAAGAAGGCTTTGGTCAGCGCTCCAGGCTTGGGCGCTCGAATAGCGATGACTGCAATACTTCCTTCCACACACGACTCCATTGCCAAGGTTTCCGGGTTTGGTAACGCGCGTGAAGCTGTTGCCCGATGCCGGATCTTGCGTTGACTGGAGATAGCCCGGCAGGTCTGCCGGCAACGACACTGTCGGTGGAATGACGTTTTGCGACCCGATCGCGACGTGTAGATCGATGGGTAAGGCCGCTGCAATTAACATCAGAGCCGATGCGTAACGGTGGCCGGAAGTCATGTCATGTAGCCCATTTCGCGACGTACCCGACCTTCGCTGAGACGCGACCGCCACCAATCAATTGTTCGCCCCAAGCCATCGCGAAGGCTGGTCTGCGCCCGCCAACCAGTCTCGCTTTCAAGACGCGTGGAATCAGCCAGCAAGGCGCGAACTTCTGAGTTTTGCGGCCGGAGACGACTTTCGTCTCGATGAACGGCCTTTTTGGAGCCGCTCAACTCAAGAACGAGATCCAGTACGTCCGAAACAGTCACGGCGCGCTGGCTCCCGGCATTGTAGGCATTGCCGAATTCGAGACCAGACAACCCTGCCGTAAGGAATGCCGCCGCTGTGTCTTCGACAAAGGTGAGGTCGCGGACCGGACTTGTATCGCCGACCATGATTGCCGGGCAATTTGGGTCCAAGGCCTGGCGGATGATGGTCGGCACGATCGCCCGTTCACTCTGACGTGGCCCGTATGTGTTAAAGGGCCGCATGATCACGACAGGAACATCGAAAGACCTGGCGTAGGACTGGGCCATCATGTCGGCGCCGATCTTCGATGCCGAATAAGGCGACTGTCCCTGCAGCGGATGCGTTTCGCCGATTGGCATCGTCAAGGCGGTGCCGTAGACCTCGCTAGTCGAGGTGTGAACGACGCGTTCCGTCTCCCACTGGCGAGCCGCCTCAAGTACGTTCACCGTGCCCAGGATGTTATTTTCCACATATGACTGAGCGGCTGCGTAAGAATATGGAATAGCAATGAGCGCGGCCAGATGAAAAACAATCGACTGACCTCGCATGATCCGGTTCAGGAAAGCGCTGTCGCGAACGTCGCCACGCACGAGCTTCAGCTGGCTTCGAACTGTGTCGGGCAAATCATCCAACCACCCGTGACTGTCAAAGGAATTGTATAGCGCAAGGGCAGTGACATCCGCGCCGTTGCGTACGAGTGCCTCGGTAAGATGAGACCCGATAAATCCATCCGCACCTGTCACCAGAACCTTCTTGCCCTTGTAGCTCATGACCAAGCATTTCCTCGTCCGACGTGAGACGCTGTCTTTTCGTTAGCATTCATATGTGAGCCGGCGGCGACGGCACCCGGCCGAGAACGGCCAGGCAGCCGCGCACAATCCAGACGATGTCCGAAGCGATCGTGCGCTGCGAATAATACGCGAGGTCGATCTTTGCCTTGGCAGGAAAGAGGACTTCCCGGTAAAACAGCAGCGGCTCCGCCGAGAGAGGATAGAAACGGGCCTCGTGGCGGAACAGGACCTGGGTTGGACCCAGCAACCCCGGTTTGTATTGGAGAATGGCCTTAAGCTCGCCCTGGAAACAGTCAGCGAAAGCCAGACTTTCTGGACGCGGTCCGACTATCGCCATCTCGCCTCTCAAAACGTTCCACAATTGCGGTAACTCGTCGAATTTTGTTGCGGCGAGCAGCCGACCTAGAGGCGTCATGCGGCTGTCACCTGCCATGGTCAATGCCAAGCCCTGAGCGCTGCATTTGGCAGCGAATTTGCGAAATTTGTACATGCGAAAGGGCCGTCCCCCGGCGCCAATGCGGATCTGCACAAACAAGATGGGTCGACCGCCTTCGAGCAGGATTCCTAAAGCGACTAGCATCATCAGCGGCGCCAGCACGATGCCTGCAACGCTTGCCACAACGAGATCGATCGCGCGCCTACCGAACCCATGCGCGTAGCTTGGGACCAAGCGCCCATGAAAGGATCGAACCGAGGCGTTCATGCGGCGGTACCCGTTTGTGCGCAGCGGTTGACCACGCGTGCCAGCGTGCCCACAACCGTTTCTATGACGGGGGCGGTGATCTGGGGATGCAGGGGAAGTGTCAACTCTCGGTGTGCAAAGTCCTCTGTTCGGGGCAAATGCGTTCCAGGAGAGAGCTCTCGATAGAAACTCATCTGATGCACCGGCGGATAGTGGACGGTGGTCTGTATCTCCTGGTCCCGCAATTCGTCGACGACGTCTTGCCGGTTAACGTCGCGCGGCAGAAGAATTGGCATGATATGGTAAGCCGACGTCCGCGGTTCACTGAATGGAATGGTCACGCCGGGACAATGCATGGCAACCAGGCGCCGGTAGAGGACGACGAGGATGCGCCTAATTTCGTTCCATTCCCGCAAGTTCTCCAATTGAACCAGTCCTATGGCGGCCCGCAGTTCGTCCATGCGGTAGTTGAATCCGAGCATGGTGACATCATACTGTGCCGTGCGGCTGTTCAGCCGCTGATGTGTCCCGGTTGTCATCCCGTGGCCGCGGGCTTGTCGAATCCGTGCCCGCAGGGCCGGATCTTGAGCAATGACAGCGCCTCCTTCTGCCGTTGTCATGTTCTTGTTGCCATAGAAGCTGAAAGCGGCAGCAGCGCCAAACGTGCCAACTTCTTTCAGGCCGGGCGCATGCGCGGCATCCTCTATTATATGTAATCCCCGAGCGCGGGCGAATGTCTGCCAATCTTCCCGGTTGGCGAGGTAGCCCGCAAAGTGAACGAGCACCACTGCCTTAGTGCGTGACGTGCACCGCGCTTCCGCTTCCACCATAGACATCAATGGGACGTCGACGGATTCGATGTCGACGAAGACTGGCGTGGCGCCCACATAGAGGACCGCATTCGCAGTCGCTACGAAGGTAAGCGACGGTACAAGCACTTCGTCGCCCGGGCCAATCCCGAGTCCGTGCAGTATCAGATGAAGGGCTGCGGTGCAGGAACTGACCGCAACGCAATCTTCCGCGTTGTGCATTCTGGCAAATGCCTCTTCGAAAGCCTGCACCCGCTCGCCCATAGTCAGCCAGCTGCTATCAATTACCTTTGTGAGCGCATTCTTCTCCGGCAAGCCCAGAATAGGGGCACTCACCAAAAGCATCATTACCTCCCGGATCTTTGTGGTCGTTATGCTGCGGCTGCGGCAACCTCTATCGAGGACGGCTGCTCTTCCCACGAAATTGCTTGAGCATTCTGGAAGTCGTCGACGCGGCCGATATCAAGCCAAACGCCATCATGTTTGTAGACATGGACGACCGTACCCTTTTGCATCATTTGCAGCATTAGATCGTCAAAACCGAATGGTATTCCTGATGGTATAAACATCAACACATCCGGATTCATGCAGTAAATACCCATGCTAACCAAGTGCGAAAGGGTCGGCTTCTCACGGAATACCTTTACGGTATTGTCGACTTCGTCAATGACGCCGAAGTCCATCTTGTGCAGGCGGCATGCGGTGGCGATTGTCACCGGGTCCTTGTGCATCCGATGCGCTGCAACAAACCGGCTCAGGCTCAAATCGGTGAGGACATCGCCGTTGAGCACGACAAACGGTTCGGTAAGTTCATCTCTAATCAAGGACAGAGGCCCAATGGTGCCGAGCGGCTCCATTTCCTGGGTGTACTTGATCTTAAGATTCCATTGTGAGCCATCACCGCAAACGCTTCGGATCAAATGGCCGAGATAGCCAGTCGTGATATAGATTTCTTCAATGCCATTGCGCCGTAGCCATTTCAAAAGCAACTCAAGAACGGGCCGGGCACCGATCGGCATGAGCGGCTTCGGCAAGACCGACGTGAAGGGCCGAAGACGGGTTCCCATTCCACCGCATTGAATTACCGCTTTCATCCGAACCTCCCTGAATCATACGCCCGAACGCCATCGCCACGGGTCGTTCTTTACGCTAGCGTCCAGGAATCGCGCCTTCTATTCCGTTAGGAATTTAAGGTCCGGTGAGGCTTCTGTGATCCTCACCCGCGCCAATCCAGAACATCGTGGGGGAACGCTATCGTGATCGTCGGGTAGATGTCGTCGTGCATTTGAATGGTACCGAGGCAACGGTTCTGGTGTTGAATGAGCCGGCAAAAGGCGTCACCTCGGCCGACGCCGGAACGAACCCATAAGGCGGTGCGAAAAAAACCAGGGCATTTTCCAATCACATGCTAAAATATGGAGGGGTGGAATGTGCAGCAATGGGGCGCTGCGGTTTGAAGTAGATCGATGAGTGGGGTCGCTTCAAGGCTCGTCACCGATCGGCGTAGCTCTGTGGGAAGTGAGATTGCGAGAGCCGAGTAAGCGTTGGGATAGTCGAATGTATCGAATCGTTATCGCCGATGATCACGGCCTGTATCGCCGCGGGCTGAGGCTCGCTCTGATGGCAGGCATTCCGGGTGTCGAGATTTTCGAGGCAGCATGCTTTGACGCAGTTGTCAGGTTGCTGGAAGAGCAAGCATCCATCGATCTTGCGATCCTGGACCTGAACATGCCTGGCCTATTCAACCAGGAAGTGCTTGGCGACGTTCTCGTTGCCCACCCTGACACACGCTTTGCAATTGTGTCCGGCAATGATTCACGCGCCGAGATCCTCACCGCTTTGTCGATCGGTCTTCACGGCTACATCGTCAAATCCCTAAACGACGAGGAAGTCGTGCTCGCCGTTAATGAGATCCTGGCCGGCCGAATATATGTTCCAGCGCTGCTGTCTCGAACATCTGCCGGGCCTGCGCCGCTGCCACTCCAATCATCGGAGAAACGCACGAACGCCGATAATCTGGCCAGGCTGACCGCCCGACAGAAGGAGGTGTTGAAGCTGATGGCGGAAGGATATTCGAACAAGGAGATTGCTCGCCATTTGGAAATTGCCGAAGCGACGACCAAAATCCATGCCGGCGCTGTCCTGCGCGAACTGGGAGCGCGAAATCGGACAGAAGCGGCCCTCATGCTCCAAACCTGGCTGTCGAAGAACGTGAGTTAGGATTCGATTTCCTTGCGTGAAAGCCGCAGCGAATATCGCAGGCCTCGCTCCAATATTTCCAACTTTGGCGAGTGACCTACAAGAGGCGCCCCGTCCAAGCCGATTATCATGGAACCGAAACCGCGACGCACGGCGGTTGACGTTTGCCGTTGTCCGGATTCAAACCAGTTGAAAACAATGTCGCTCGAAGCGTCTTCGGACTCATAAGCCCATTGGACCTCAAGTTGACCCCGTGAACCGCCCAGCGCGCCGTATTTGACGGAATTGGTCGAAAGCTCATGAAGGATCATTGCAAAGCTCTCGGCCGGTCCTGCTGGCATCATAACCGCTGGACCGGTGATCTTGATGTCGTGCGTGTCCATGTAAGGCCGCAATTCCTGCGTGACGAAATCATGGAGCAGCGCCGACGAACCGGCATGGCGTGAAAGGAGTAGATGCGTCACCTCAAGTGCGCGGATCCGATCGAGGAGGGTCTGCTTGTATAGAGCAACATCGTTGCCAGGCGCCTTGACGATCTTCACCAGGGCCATGATGACAGGGAACAGATTGCTGAGCCGATGACGCTGCTCGAGCATCAGACGCTCCCTTTTTTTTGCGGCGGCGCGCAAAAGCGTGGTTTGCCGACGCTCGGTTAAATCGGCAGCAACCCCGACTCGCACGGCACGTGAATCCTGTATTTCCTCTCGCCCACGCAGAGCAATCCAGCGCATATTCCCGTCCTCTGCCCGTCGAACGCGAATCTCGGCGTCATAATTCATGCTTGTCGCGTGCCTCGTCGAGGATGCGAGTTTTGGCCAGTCTGCCGGATGTACGACCCCGGCAAGCTCCTCCAGGCGACGAACGGCGCCTGGCGGCATGCCCAAGATGTCCCAGAATTTGGCCGAACCGGTCACCGTCGCGTCTTGGCGATCAATCCGCCACGTGCCAAGACGTCCGGCAGAGAGGGCGAGATCAAGCCATTCCTTCTGAGCCCGAAGGGCTTCTCGTGCGGACCTTCGTTCCGATATGTCGTCGACAACCACGAATACGCTTCTCGAAGGAACACCATCGGACGCGGCCGAAGACAGAGTGAGCCGGGTCCAGAATGTCGTTCCGTCTTTTTTTGACAAACGGACCTCCGAACTTGATGAAGACCCATCTGCATCTAAGCGCTCCAATGTCGCTCCGAAGGCATCTCTATCGTCAGGATGGACCAGTTCGCTGAGCCGCAATCGTGCAAGCTCTCCCTCGCTGTAGCCGGTCATTTCGCATAGGCGCGGGTTGGATTGCAGTAACTCACCGCTTTGATTGGTGTTTGCGAAGCCCATAGCGGCGTGCTGAAAAGCCCAACGATAGCGGCTCTCCACCGCCTCGACCGCCGCGAGGCGTGCCTCCGCAACTTCAACCGCCGCGTGCAAGTCCTGGCTTAGGCGGTGGAATGTAAGCACGGTTGTCCAACCCGACAACAGAAGCAGAATCGCCCGAGTCCAATCGGCTGCCGGGATTTGGCCGACCAGAAGCCCGCGAGCCGACATACCGGCGGCCGCCATCAAAAGTGTCGCAACGAGTGCCGCTGCGCGACCTTCAAGATAAACGATGATAATAATGGCCGGAATAAAGGCGATAAATGTGGCGTCTTGACCCACTTTTGCTGCGCCCGTTACTTCGACTGTTATCGAAGTAACCAGCACCGCTAGAGAAGCTAAGTGAGTCAGCGGCGAGCGAGCCCCGTTCGGATTCGCAGTGCGCTGATGCCAATTCATAGGCCAGACTACGTCCTTCTGACTAGATCGTTCAGACTAAGCCACAAATGATTGCCTAGTGCCAATGCTGGATTGCCTAGCCTTGATACCCGGCTAGAATCAATCGGAAGAGTTAAGAACGCTGCATCCATTGAATGTGGCGCAGAGTTCCCGAGGCTCGGCTTCGAAACTGAAAAAACATCGCGCTATCGAAGAGAGTTCGAGTGATCTGTGATGTGCCTACTTCATTAGGCAAGTTAGTTGGGGCAGGAAAATGACGCTCGTTGACAGACGGAACGATCCCGTTGTGAGCCTTCGAACCATTCCGTGGAGGAACCAACATGCTCGCAACGCCTATATACCGCACCGTCCCGCAGCATCCGCCTTCGATCGACCGGAAGGAAAAATCAACGAAAGCAAGCGAAGAAGCATGGAATCAATTGCCGGTATGCTTGACCGGATCGGCTGTGGTTATCTCCTGCTCGACGGCCAGAAGAAGGTAGTCGAATGGAACGCCGCCGCGCAAGATACCTTCGAGCGGCAAGGTGAGGCAGCCGCTACCGCCACTGAGCTTGCCGCCGCGCTCAAGCGGCTCGTTGCCGGAGTTCCGATCCGCTTGCTTCCGGGTTCATTGTCGTGGGTAGTTATTCACTCTCGGGGCGACCGGCCGGTGATACTTAACGAAGGAGGCGCTGTCGCGCCGGACGGAACGAGTATCGTCGCCTTAATGGATCGTGGGTACAGGTCGGTGGCCAATCCTCAAACCTTGCAAAGGATGTTCGGACTGACAAGCGCCGAAACGCAACTTGCGCTTCGCTTGGCTCAAGGCGATGCGCCTTTGGAGATCGCCCGCAGTTGGCGTCTAAGCCGGACTACAATTCGGTCTCAACTCGCGTCATTGTTCGCCAAAACCGAGACGAGCCGACAAGGGGAATTGGTGGCTCTTCTTTCTCGCATTTCGGTTTTGCCCTGATAATCGCCGGCGTCGTCTCCGATCCAAGGGGCATAGATTGCGATTTGGTCAACGCAGATCGCCAAAGGGACATTCGAGATGATCGAGCCAAATTCCGCAGGTCAAGAGGCTGCCGAGAATTTACCCGATGTGGCGTCTCTTTCCGCAATCGAGGGGTTTGCCCGAGCGCGTTCGGACCAAGCTCTGCTCGGCCTTGCGCGCGCCGGCCCGATTGTCGTCACAGGGGCTGCGGGTTTCATTGGCTTTCATGCCGCCCGACGGCTCTTGCACCATGGCGTCAATGTTATAGGCGTTGACAACTTCAACCCATATTACGATCCACGGCTGAAGGAAGCGCGTTTCGAACTTCTTAGTGCCGAGCCTGGGTTTAGCGCGGTTCGGATCGATCTGTCCGACCGTGGACGTGTTGAATCGCTGTTTTCCGATTTTCGTCCCTCTCACGTCGTGCACCTCGCCGCCCAAGCTGGCGTTCGTCATTCACTCGTCGATCCCCATGCCTATGTCCAGTCGAACGTTGTGGCCTTCCTAAACGTTTTGGAGGGCTGCAGGCATGCTGGTATCGAACATCTGGTCTACGCATCGTCGAGCTCAGTTTACGGCGCCAATCGTACGATTCCGTTTTCCGAACATCACGGCGCCAATCATCCCTTGAGCCTTTATGCCGCAACCAAACGTTCAAATGAGTGCATGGCGCATTCATACAGCCATCTGTTCGGTTTGCCGGTCACTGGACTGCGTTTCTTCACGGTCTACGGCCCTTGGGGGAGGCCCGACATGGCTGTTTATGCATTCACGCATGCCATTGCACAGGGTCGAACGATCGACGTAGCGAATGCGGGACGCGCCTGGCGGGACTTTACCTACATTGACGACATCGTCGAAGGCGTGATTCGAGTGCTTGCGGCGCCGCCATCCCCCAATTTGAATTGGGATAGCTGCGAACCTGACGCCGCCACCAGTTCGGCGCCATATCGGGTCTACAACATTGGCAACGACCGACCCGAGGAGATCAATCGGCTGATCGCCATAATCGAGGCCGCCCTTGGACGCCGGGCGCTACGCGTCGACGTGCCACTGCCTGCCGGCGACGTTTTGGAAACGCGTGCCGATGTCAGCGATCTCCGCCGCGCTGTCGGTTTCGCACCCTCGACAACGCTAGTTGACGGAGTGTCCCACTTCGTCAAATGGTATCGCGAATTCCATGAAACTTGCGCGGCCTGATAGGCTAGAGTATCAGTCTTGGTCAAGGAATGTCTGCCGCCCATTTTCGGTCGTCCCTGATGAGCGCGTTTGAACGACAAGCTTTTGCATGGTTGCTATTATGGCGAGCCTAGGCAAGGTCAGGGCAACGTGACGCGCTTCATCACGCCCATGCTGCGGTCTACAGTTGCTCTTTAAGTTGTCTTGTCAGCGCAAGAAACGATACCGTACCAGCTTACCGAGCCCGTCTGGCTTGAGCGATGTCAGCGCAAACACGAGCCCAGGCAGGATCTTCAGCCGCTTGCTAATGTAGATAGCCATGGCCGTGTTCCACACGGCCAGCGCAACTGCGACACCCACTGCCGCTCCGATTGGACCATATATCGCCACGCCCACGGCACAGGCTATGACGTTGGCTGTCGCACCAGCGATCATGGTGGAAGCGGCAGCCCACTCGTTTCCCGTCATCGTGAGCAGATTCTGCTGAGGTCCGCATAGCGCCACGAAGAAGTAGCCAAAAATCAGCACGCGCGCGATCGGAGCGCCGGCCACGAACCCCTCTCCGAAGAAGCCCAACAAAGGCTTTACTATTACGAGCAGAGGAATTGCCACTACAATGGCGCCCCCGAGGGAAAGCAGGGTAGCGCGCGCAAAGAGCTGTTGCAGTCCTTGTCGATCGCGGCGAGCAAACAGATCGGCTGCGGTGGGCGAAAACATCGTACCGACGGCGATACGCGAGAGGCCCACAAGGAGTGCAACGTTCAAGGCCAAGGCGAAAACCCCAGCTTCGCGGATGTGATCGGTCCAACCCAGCACCATCACTCCAGCTCTGCTAACAAATACGTCAAGCCCGGTAATGAGCGTCAGCGGCGGGACCGAGGACCACCACTCCTTGGCGGCATAGCTGGCGTGTGCGAGGCGCAAACCAGGCGGCTGAATCCTGGCAGCCGTAAGAAACACTAGTGCGACCGTCATCACTGAGCTCATCACTACCGTCAACATCACGAGGGGCGCGTCCACAGCGCGAAGTCCGGACTTGGCGGCAATCCCGACCAGTATGACCAGGAGACCGTCGCGCACGATCCGTTCGGGCAGCAGGGCTGATACAACGCCGCCATAGGCCCTTACCAGGGTCGCCCCCAACGCATAGGCGGTAATCAGCGGCACCGCTGCCATCCCCAAGAAGTTGCTAACTACAAGACCTTTCTGCGAATGATCCGAATAGAAGAATATCAACGTGGCGCCGAGCAGACCAAGCAGCGTCGCCGTCGTCAGCGACCATCGCA
The DNA here is from genome assembly GCF_006439515.1 of Mesorhizobium sp. B3-2-1. Taxonomy (NCBI): domain Bacteria; kingdom Pseudomonadati; phylum Pseudomonadota; class Alphaproteobacteria; order Hyphomicrobiales; family Phyllobacteriaceae; genus Mesorhizobium; species Mesorhizobium sp. B3-2-1. The sequence goes on from NZ_VFTI01000050.1 coordinate 19,854, forward strand.
GGGCGAAGGCGATTACACCTTTTGCCAGATCAAGCCGCCCGTTGGCCCGATAAGCTGGCACAAAACGCAACAATGAAACGTTGAACCCAAGCGTTGCCAGGTAGGCCAGCACCGAGGTCCACGCCAGCACGTACGAATAAATGCCGTAATTGCGAGGGCCGATGAGCCGCGCAATCAATAATTGCGCCACGCTGGTGAGGCCGGCCCCGGCGATATAGATCAACAGGGCAAAGAGGCTCGCCTGGGCAAGGTGCCAACCAACGTCTTGCTTGGGAAGCAAAACCGCCTTTACGCGATCGGCTGCATTGGATCGCGGGTGTTGTGAACCTGCAACGACAGCTGACGCTGACGTCGCATGTGCATCGCGAGCAAGGCTGCTGGCCGCGAGGTCGGGTGCCTCCTTTTTCGGGCCTGCTACCGCTGCGATGCTGTCTGTTCGCGGAATTGCTGAAAGGATTTCCTGCTCGACGCGGCGGAAACCTTCCGCCGTGGCTTGGTCGTTGAGAGTGTCAACTGAAACTACCTTTCGACCGGACGCCAGAAGAATGCTGTCTATCGCTTGGAAAACGCCGAAAGAGCGCATGTTAATTTCAGGGTCTGCTTCGAATACGCGCTCCGCGGGCAGTTCGCGGGTGATTCTTTGGCGCAAACGCGTCTCAACCACCTCATAAGGCATGGCGATCCTGATTGTGAGATCGGCAGGCGGCGTTAGACTGAGCACCTTGGCAAGCAATGTGCTGTCGGCGGCTCCGTTGAACATCGCCAAAGAGCCGACCGCCTGCACGTAGCCTTGATCGAATATTACTATATCAGGCGCCTGCCTTGCCTGGCGCCAGCTACGCGACAGGTGCAATATGTATTGCCATAGACGAGCACGCCAGAACCGGTTTCCAGGCGGGATCAACCTCACCATCGATGAGGCCGTAGCAAGGTCTTCCTTTCTTCCCTTGGACGACGCCAATATCCTTGCTGTGGAGACCATCGCGGCCAACACACGGAAGACAAACAAGCGTGCCCCCAGGAAGTACGAATTGCCCGCCGCTTCGCTGGGTCTATAGCTGAGCGTTACGTTTGCTCGATATCCCGAATGACGCAGCCGGCGAGCAAGCGCGTGAGCGAACGTCGTTTTGCCCGATCCTGGAGGTCCGAAGATTTCAATGATCATGTGTGGATCAAACCCAATCTGACGATACGCTTCCACGGATTCCAAGACAGTGCTGGCAGGGGATGTTGGCGAGGCACATCATGTCTTCTCGACGAGGAGATCGGCGCCGTCCTCAAACCGATAACGCGCATGCTTCTTGAGATTGACCTGGGTGAGGACGCTTCCCATCGGAACGGACGCAGCCGCGCCGCTCTGGAGGAGATCCACAACAGCGCGCGCGAGACTTCGCGGTGTCTTGGCCCAACGAACAGTCAGCAGAACAGTGTCTGCCCAATGCGTCAGAAGTCTTGTTTCCGGGCCACCAAGGTCCAATGGCCCATTCACAATGATGGCGGCGTAAATCGAGCGGAGTTCATCGGCGAATTGACAACTATCGGCTGTCGACAGCTGAGCCAACAGGTCATCCCCAACTCGCGGTGCGACTATCAGGTCAACACCAAGCGCCGGGATTTTTGCGATTGCATCCTGCAAGGTGCAGCGCCCACTCACATAGTCCCCAAAAGAACCACTGGCATCCACATTCTTGAATTCCTCGCGGAACTCGGTCGTGAGCCGTGTGTTCTTGCGCTCAAGGTCCAGCAAGAGCACCCTGCCTCCCAGACGCGTCGCGGCCAGCGCCAGACTCCAGGCAAGTTCGGTCTTTTCATCCCCCCGGATGCTGGAGGTGACGAGGAGCAAATGCGGTGGGCGGCCTCTCCCTTGAGTCGGCACTACGGTGACGAGAAGGGACATGACAGCGCGACTAAGCGCCGAGCTCTGTTGACCAAGAACCATGTCGCGCAATTCCCTTGCATGCATTCTGCGTACTTTAGGAAGAAGCCCCACGCATGGAATGTCGAGCGCCATTTCGGCCTCGGCTTCGCTGCGCAGAGTCTTGTTGAAGTGATTGCGTGCCAGAACGAAGACCGCTCCCAGCAGACCGAACACAATCATTCCGGGGGGGATCAGGAAAATCGGCGGGAGTGTTTTCGGCGCCGACGGTGGCCATGCCGCCGAGAGGATCGCGACTCCAGGCGATGGCGCTGCGATGCGGTGTATCAAATCCTGCTGCCGGCCCAAGAGATCGTTGTAGTGTTGGGTTGCGATTGCGACCTGAGGCTCGAGTGCTCGCAAGCCGGAAAGCCGGCTAGCGGTATCGGCAACGACCGCATCGAGAACGGCCTTGCGCGCCTCCAGGGCTGCGATCTGGGCGCTATAAACATTCGTGTCCGAATCAAGACGAGCGGTTTCTTGTTCGATCTGACCATCAATAGCGGTTGGGTCGGCTTTGCCGTTGATCAGGTCGTTCAATACCGGCGACCCAAGTTCGGCCGCTACCGTCGAGGCCGACGCCCCAGCCTTCTGCAGATCCTGGATGTGATGAAGACGCGTTTGGGTAGCGGAGAAATTGGCTTTCGAGAGAGCAATCTGCCTGCTGAGTTCCGCTGTCTCATCGGCCGCGTTGTTCGCCGCAGCTTGATCGACACCACCGTGGGTAAGCCGGTATGTCTCCAGACGATCGGTTGCGTCAACCAGGTCTTTTTGCAGGCGTGGCAGACTGGCGACTATCGAGTCGAGTTCTTGTTGATCCGACGCGCGATGTTGCTGAACGAGATCTTGTATATAGACTTGTGCGATCGTGTTTGCGACAATTGCGGCCCGTACGGGGTCGGTGTCGGTGTAACCAATGCTAATGACTCGCGAATGCAACTCTTGACCGACCCTCATTCGATTACGCAGGGCTTCCAGTTTTGGAGCATCCAACGCCTCCGGGTTATTCGGGCCGCTGCTGGTGCGCGGCCAAAGCCTGTTCATCATGTCGCTTAGAAACCCACTCGAGTGATGCTGGTCGGGCAGCAGCGGATCAAAACCGGACTTTCCAGCGCCGTTGGCGGCCGCCGTTTTGCCGAGCGCCGCCAGTACGTGGCGTAAATTGGCTTGTGAGGATAGCATGGTCAGATGATCATCAATGCTCGAATCCAGCAAATCTTGAACCGACTGTGTTGCGCCAGCAGCTGCATTCCTGTTTGGAGCGTCAATGATGACCTGCGTCGTTCCCTCGAACTGCATGGGACGAGCAATGCCCGCGAGTCCCGCCATGACGCCGCCGAAAATGGCTATGGCGAGCACGAACCACTTTCTTCTGGCGATGACAGTGACGAGTTGATGGAACGGGGTTGGCGTATCGATGCGCTCACGCAGCTTGCGCCTCCTGAGCGTGTTCGTGTCGCTTGCAGGCAGAGCGATCTGCTTGGCTCGCACAATCCGGTTGGCTACAGAACCTTCCATCTCATACCCCTGTAAGTTCAATTTCGTGAGACAGGCGCGATATGGGCGCCGGCCTGAAGGCCTCTTGGCGCCAAGCCTGGAACATCAATACCGGCCACAAGTCGCGAGCATGATCCTGATGTCCATTGAGGTGGGCGCACCACGTTGCGTCCACCCGTGCCAGATCAAGGATTCCATCATCATGCACGCGGGCGTCGGCGAGTAGATCAGAGGCCCAAGCCCGCAGAGGCCCTTTGAGCCAAGCGCTGATCGGAACGTCAAATCCTTGCTTCGGCCTGTCGGTCAAACGCTGCGGCACATATCGGCCCAGCAGCTGGCGAAGGATCCACTTGCCTCTGCCGTGGCGAACCTTCGCCTTGTTGGGGAGCCGCCAGGCGAATTCGACGACGCGATGATCGAGAATGGGGCATCGTCCCTCTAGACCGCAGGCCATGCTGGCGCGGTCGAGCTTCACCAGTATATCGCCCGGCAGATAGCCGGTCGTGTCGTTGAACAGGAGACGTGACAGCAAGTCGTCGAGCTGTGGTGCGGCGAGATGCGAGGCGGATCGGTCACGCCGGAGAAGTGTTCCGGTGGACGATTCCGTGAGCCGCCAAATCAATTCACTCTCGCTGGACGCTCCCAGCAAACGGGCAAGGCGATGAAGCCGATCACTTCGCAACGCATGCCCCACATCAGTCGGGAGTGGCAAGGCGCGGATGAAGTCCTGGCCGGCGGCACCGGCGAGGAATCCCGCCCCGGCCGCCAACATCCAACGCACTGGACGTGGCAAGTTTTGCTGTCTTTTGAGCCGTCCCGCCAGGAAGTGCCTCGAATAACCTGCGAAGCATTCGTCGCCACCGTCCCCTGATAGCGCCACCGTGACATGTTGGCGTGCCAGCCGTGACACCAGAAGCGTTGCAATTTGGGATTCATCCGCGAACGGTTCGTCCCAGACTCGCGGCAGTTCCGGAATGACGTCACGCATGGCAGCAGGCGAAAGGTGAAGTTCTGCATGATCCGTGCCGAGATACCGGGCAACCGCGGCGGCATGGGGAGCCTCGTCAAATCCGCTCTCGTCGAAAGCAATCGTGAACGTGCGGACGGGCCTGGAAGACTGCGCCTGCATCAGGGCGACGACGGTTGAGCTATCTATTCCGCCCGAAAGGAAGGCGCCTAGCGGCACGTCGGCGACCATACGTTCGCGCACCGCAACGCGGAGCAGTTGATCCAGTTCCGTTGTCAATTCCTCATCGGGGCCGGCGATCGGCTCCCGCCGCGCGGTCACCGCGACTTCGGCCAACGACCACCAGCGGCGGACGCGTCCTTCCAGAGAGCCGACGCTGCGGCATTCGACAACATCTGCCGCAGACACGGATAGGATCGCGCCGGGGGACAGCTTGAACACCCCGCGCCAGATGCAACTGTCATCGGGCACCCATCCCTTTGACAGCATGGCCGTGGCCGCGCCGACATCGAGTTCGAGCGAGAAGCCGGGGAAACATTTGATCGCCTTCAACTCGGACGCGAAGATCAAGGCATCGTGCGTCTGTGCGATGTAGAGTGGCTTCTTACCCATTCGGTCACGAGCAAGGTGCAGGGTGCGCGTCTGTCGATCCCAAAGGCCCAATGCGAACATCCCGACAAAGCGTGCAAGGGCCGCTTCGAGGCCCCACGTCTCGATCGCACACAGCATCACTTCGGTATCGCTGGAGCCGCGGAAACAGTGGCCCGCACTTTCCAAAACACGCCGCAGGTCACGAAAATTGTAGATCTCGCCGTTGAACGTAATGACATACCGTTCAGTCGCGGATTGCATTGGCTGGCGCCCTGCATCCGAAAGGTCGACAATGGCCAGTCGTCGGTGACCGAAGGCGATTCCGCCGTCCCGGTCCATCCATAAACCCTCGCCATCGGGCCCACGATGGCGAAGGGCCGTGGTCATTTGCCTTATCTCCCTGAGCGATCTCGCATCGGCGGCATCTGACGCGAGGAGAATTCCGGCTATCGCACACATAGGGTAGTGTCCTCGCTGAGGTGATGCAGCCGAGCCGCCTGAGGCGTTCGAGCGACAAGGCAAAGAGAGAGCGCGAACCAGACGATGGGATGGCGGATGATGAGATGCGGAATTCCGAAGACCGCGATAGACACCGCTAGAGCGACCAGAGCATCGGATCTCGCTCGCCACGCCGCCAGGGCTGCGCAGGTGACAATCCACGCCAAGGCCAGGACCGCGACAAGGCCGCCCTGCGTGTAAAGGTCCAGGATGGTGCTGTGGGCCTCGAAGGGTCGCGGCAGGAACTGCAAATCCGTAATTGGCGGGCGTTCCAGATGTGGTCCAGGGCCAAGGCCCAGCGATCCCGATCTCACGCCCTTGTCCAAGGCCTCGCTCCAGAGGAACAGACGCAGCGCTGCGGTTTCGGCGGTCGCATCTCCGCCCTTATCCTTGGTGAGGCTCTTGGCGAACTCCGCGGCGCTGCTGACTTCAGTCAGAGCATAAGGTGTCATCGCCATCGCCAAGGGCACACAGCCTATCAAGAAAACGAGACCGATCTGCCGCGAAAGTCTGGGCTTTTCGCCCTTGGACATAAGCCAGTTCCGGCCCCTCAGGCCAAGAAATATCAAACAGGTCAGGATTGTTGCATAAAGGTACGTGTCGCTTTTGGTGAGCCTTCCAAGATAGAAGGTCGGGATCAGACTGCAGAGCCCAAGTAAACGACCCCATCGACCGTCGGTGGTCATTGCCAGATGTAGCGCGAGCGGGCCAAATAATGCGCAATACAGCGCGAGTTGGTTCGGGTTGTCGGACCAACCGCAAAAGCGATCCCAGTACCATGGATCGATGCCAAACTGGTGAACCCAACCCCACGCAAGCCCTACTTGCCAGATAAAACCCGCAGTCGCGATTGCCACGACCCACCAGCCAATGCGGCGCAGACGTTGCGCCGCGTCCGGTTCCGCAACGGTGAGGCATGTGATGGCGATCAACAGAATGTATGCGAACGTATCGTGCAGCAGCGGATCCAGCACCAGCACCGTCGTGAAATAACCGACAATGGCGCCTATACCCACAGCGAGTGCCAGGATCAGCCAGAATATCGTGAACCGGGTCAGCGCAGGGGAGCTTTCCAAGCGTCCACCTGCGAGAAGTCGACCTACCGAAAGCGCGATCCAAAGCGTTAGGAACAATTCGGCGTAGCCCGTCGACAAACCAGGAATGACAAGCTGCGTGGCATATGACATGACAATGCCGCAGGCTAGGATGGCGTCGCGGATCATTGTCGAGCCCCGTCCAGTTGACGGCTTCCCGAAGCCTTTGCCAGCAAAACAGTGGGAGTTGACCGCGAAAGAGTGCCGTGCGCGCTTGCGAGGACGTTTTTGTACAGATCGCAATACTGATCGACGACCCCCGCGAGTGCGAACCGCTCCCTGACAAAATCCACGGAACGACTACCCATGAGTCTGCCGCGGTCGGGATCGGACAGAATGTCGATTATCCTGGACGCAAGTGCATTCACGTCGCGTGGTGGAACGAGATAGCCGTTCCATCCGTCTTCTATCACGTCATTGCAGCCTGGCATCCGTGAGGCCACGACCGGCAATCCTGCCAATCCCGCTTCCAGCAAGACGCGCGGAACCCCTTCCCGATATTGCGTGGGAAATGCGAACACATCCGCCATGCCAAGAAGCGCCGGAACGTCCCGCCTTGCGCCCAAGGCGATTACGTGAGGAGCGCAGCGGTCAATATCTGACTTCCTGACTGCGAATGGGCCCTCGGAATCCCGCGGACCGACAAGCACGAAACGCGCTTTCGGCCTTTGTGTCAGGATACGCGGGATGGCTTCAAGGAGCGTTGGAATTCCCTTGTGACGGGTCAGACGGCCGACAAATATGACAATTTCCGCCGACTCAAGGCCAAGCTTCTCTCGCATCGTGGCGGCCGAAGGACCGCGGTGCCTTGCCGTTGCGAATCCTTCTACATCGATGCCAGAACTTCGGATCAGCCTTCCCTCGCCGCGTCCAAGCAGCCGGTAGCGCTCGAAGAAGACCTGGTCATCCCGGTTTTGAAACACGGTTGCGGCAGTCCAAAACGAGGCGAGACCTTGAAGACCGCAAAAGACGGGACGCAGCGCGAGCGCCCTGGGTTCGCGTGAGGAGAATGTCCAACCAAGCCCATTGATCGTGCGAATGACGGGAACCTGCCCGCGTACGGCTAGCGGCGTCAACAGGTTGGGCTTGGTGTCGAAACTCTGGATAATGTCTGGCCGCAGTTCGATCAGCAATTTGCGAATTGCTTTCATTTCACCCAATTCCCCGCTGCCTTTGGCAAAGCGGTCGAAAGACAATCGACGATGCGGAATCCCATGCGGCACAAACGCGTTCCCATCGTCACTGGAAACGGCAGTGACGCGGAAGCCCCGTTCGCGCACTGCCAATAGGAACGGGATTCTCAGGGGGTGATCCTCGCCACCCACACACGCCAGATGCGGCTTCATCCTGCCTCTCCCGCGCGTGCGCGACGGTTCAAGCATACGATGTGATGCCCGTTTGGATTTGTCCTCATCGCCCGCTTGATCGCTTTCATCGGCTAGCACCCAACCCCACGCTAGGGGCAGGCCGTCCCAATGTCCTCGTCTGTTTGAATGAAGCACATTGCGTCCGCAGGACACGGCATGCAAAACGATGCCACTTTGATGATGCCAGCAATACCAACCGCTGGAGCAGGACAAATGGAATCGATGAGAGTCGCCACCTCGCTACCGAGGCGAAAGCGATCTTGCTCGGCCGGCACGCCGCGGTGGAAAATGAGGGCCGGAATCCTATTTGACCAAGACACAGGTCCCGAGGAGCAAGCAACGCCTCGCCGCTACCTACAATCTTGGCTTACGTCCATATTGATGGACTAAATTTGCGAAATCTGCGCCGCCGGCACTTCACGCCGCTTCGGCTGGAAGGTTCGTGGTGGATGGGGGGCTGGTTTAAGTGTCCTACAAATTGATGCGACCGGACGCACAAAGGTACCTCGGCCAAGCGTCGCACGACACTTACTTCGAATACACCCAAACACCGAGAAGCCGTGGACTTGCTTGAAATTCTATGAAAGTCGACCGGCAGAGCTGCCGCTGGAGGACATGACAGGGAGCGTAAGCCTTGCCAGGAGGCAAGGCCAGAGGCTCTCTACAGTACCAAGAAAGATGATGCCGAGAGCGACATATGGGGAGAAACCGTAGCGAACTGGACTTGATGTGCGCTGCCAACTCCATCGCTGTCGTACGAAAGCGCGCCAGTCGTGCTGTTGTAAATGACGTGCTCGGCGCTGCTATGCGCACCTGTGCCGATGTGGAATGCCGCCGGAGGCAGGGCGCCCGCATGCAATCCGGCAAACACCGCATGGTCGAGCTGGATCTTGTCGCGTGCTACATTGAAGTCAGTAACCTTCGCGACATTGGCTGCGCCGAGGGCGGAATTGAAAACGAAAACGTCCGCGCCGCCGTGCCCTGTCAAGACATCCCGGCCTCCGGCGCCGCTGATGATGTTGTCACCGGCATTGCCCTGGATGGTCTGGCCGAACGCGTTGCCCGTGAGGTTGATCGCCCCTTTGCCGGCCGCATTCGTCGTTGCGAGGTGCTCGATTTGCGATCCTGCCGACAACGCATAACTCACAGAGGCCAGCACTGTATCGTTACCGCCGCGCGCCACCTCGATCGCCCGGTCGCCTGCATTGTTGACATGATATGTGTCATTGCCTCCCTGCCCGATCATAGTGTCGGCGCCAGTCGTCCCATGAAAGACATCCGATCTGCCAGTGCCTTTGAATGTGTGAACGGCAGGCTGTATGGCGACACCATCAGGCTGCGTCGCCACCGCGTCGACACTTTGATTATGCTGCAGGAAAAAAGCCCTCAGCGCTGGCGAGGCTCCCAAAGCTGTGTCGCCTTGCTGAGAACCCCAAGCATAGGCATAGTCGAAGGCTGGTGAGGGAACCAACTTCGCCCAGTGGTCCATCATGGTCTGCTCCTGGGAGGCCGACGGAAGCACATATTTCCCATCGGTGTCGGTGATCCAAGTGCCGCCCCCAAATGTCTGATAGACCGGAACGATTTTACTCGCCGGGATGCCTGCAGCCTCCGCCGCAGCGACCGTTTTATCGATCATATTGTAATCGGTCGTGCTTGTTCCCGTCCGAACCGGATAGGGTGATAATCCGTAATAGTCGATGTGGGTGTTGGCTGGGTTGTAGGTGTTCGAAAAGTCCGGATTTGCCGACGATCCCATGTTCATCATTGTGATGAAGGTCTTGGCGCCCGGAAAATGGGAGTGGATCCAGTCTGATTCGGCTTTCAGGTTCGCCGCGCTCGCGTATGTATGCCATTTGCCCGTGGGGTCGGGTTCATCAAGCAGGAAGAATCCAAACACCTTGGAGTTGCCTATGAACGGAGTGACTTTGTCGATAAAAGACGTTGTTGTCCCGCCTGCCTCATTCAGCCAAACTAGGCCCTTCATGCCGGTAGGCAGGGCATTGACTTGGGCAACCGATTGAACGTCAGCGAGGTTGAACCCGGCGGCGGCAATGTCGGCGCCCGACCCACCCGATGTATAATGAAGAATAGGCATCTGATTCCCTCATCTGATTTGATAGCGCCCGACACCTGCCTACAAGAACCGAAACGTTAGGGCAAAATCAAATAGCACCTCTGCCTGATAGAATCCTTGATCAGCATCGCCATGGAATCGTCGAAAGTTGATGGTGCGCCGCTTGAGTTGATGAGAATGCATCCAACGTTTCTAGCCAAATGCGTATGGCACCAAATCCTTTGAACCGCCCGGCCCGAAAACGACTCGACGTGCCCGACGGGAACAGAACGAATGGACTTGACGTGTTTGGAATTGGCTATGTCCAGGCGGCAATGCTTGCCGAGGTGGTTACCAGGATGCTCTGCCTCGACATCGACACAAGGAAGGTGGAGCGGCTCAATCCGGACTTCCTCCCGATCTTGGAACCGGGCCTTGAAAGCATCGCGAGGCAGAATCACGCAGCCGACCGCGTCAACTTCACCACGGATGGCCGTCGTCAACGTGCGCGAATCGACCATGACGCGCGAATCCGACATCGTGCTGCCGACGCTGGCGGGGCCTGAGATCGGCGTCGCCTCGACCAAGGCTTTTACTTGCCAGCTCTCAGTACTGGCCTGGCTCGCCGTGCAGGCGGGCGTGGCACGCGGCACGATCTCGAAAGAGCAGGAGAAAATCCTGGTGCGGGAGCTCTCCGAAGCGCCGCGCTATGCCAACCAGGTGCTGAAGCTCGAAGAGCAGATCGAGCGGGTCGCGCGTGAGATATCGCGCTACTCCGATGTGCTCTACCTCGGCCGCGACACCAATTTCCCGCTGGCCATGGAAGGCGCGCTAAAACTCAAGGAAATCTCCTACATCCATGCCGAGGGCTATGCCGCGGGCGAGTTGAAGCACGGGCCGATCGCGCTGATCGACGAGAACATGCCGGTGATCGTGATTGCGCCGCACGATCGCATCTTCGAGAAAACCGTGTCGAACATGCAGGAAGTGGCGGCTCGCGGCGGCAAGATCATCCTGATCACCGACGCCAAGGGCGCGGCACAGGTGAGCGTGAAGACGATGGAGACCATCGTGCTTCCGGATGTGCCGGAAATCATCTCGCCGATCATCTACGCGCTGCCGATCCAGATGCTCGCCTATTTCGCCGCCGTGTTCATGGGCACCGACGTCGATCAGCCGCGCAATCTGGCGAAATCGGTGACGGTGGAATAGGCTGAACAAAACCGAAAGTGACGTGCGAGAGAGGCAATCATCCCTATTTATTTCATTTGCCGGATAACCTTATTAGCCGAGCGCCGTATCTTTCCTATACTCTTCATCTTCGGCAAAGCAGTACACAAATACATTGCCCGATAGCTCATCGGTCACCTGAATCCATTCCCGTCCCCATTTTCGCACAGTGAAGCGTCGACCGCTCAAGGTGGACGCCGCGGCGCGCGGTGTAGAAGCCTCAATCCTGCTGGCCCGCACAGCACGTTTCCCCCGCATTTCCTCAACCAGATAAACGGGCATCAGAAGCCCCCCAACCGTGACCAATTTCAACGCCGGCTAATGGGTTAGGTTCCAACACACCTGGTCCGATCTGCATCTGGACGACTGAATTCTACGCTGGACACCTATCTGTCAGGAAGGAAGCAAGCGTCTGGAGGCGCTTACTCGCGGAAAATGGCACCACGCAAAGGAGAAACGCGATGCGCGAGGCGTCGTTGATGGCGACATGGATGAATTCCCAGCCGACGCCGCGGCTGTCGGACTGGCCCTTGCGATCGCCTGCGATGCTGGCGAAACGCCAACCTCATGCGCGGTATGGATTCCGACGACCTCGGTGCGCCGCTTGATCTCGCCGTTGAGGCGCTCGATCGTATTCGTCGAGTGGAGCTTGGCGCGATGTTCCTTCGGGAAGGTCATGTAGGCCAGCACGTCGGGCTCGGCGTCGTCCATGATTGTCGCCAGCTTCGGCACCTTAGGCCGGATCTGGTCGGCGACGGCGCGCCATTGGGCGCTGGCGGCTTCCGAGGTCTCTTGGGCAAACGCGGTGGCGATGAAGGCTGAGACGACCCTGCGGCCGCTCTTGCCGGCATGGGCCAGCACGTTCCTCATGAAGTGGACGCGGCACCTCTGCCATGTCGCGCACAGCACCTTGGTGACGGCGCTCTTGAGGCCTTCGTGCGCGTCGGAGACGACGAGCTTGACGCCGCGCAGGCCGCGACGTGTCAGCTTGCGCAGGAACTCCGTCCAGATCGGCTCGGCCTCCGAGGTGCCAATCTCCATGCCCAGGACCTCGCGCCGGCCGTCCGCGTTGACGCCGACGGCGATGATGACGGCGACCGAAACGATCCGCCCACCGCGGCGCACCTTCAGGTAAGTGGCATCGATCCACAGGTATGGCCAACCGCCCTCGATCGGCCGCTCGAGGAAGGCCTTCACCTTACCGTCGATCTCCTCGCACAGCCGCGAGACCTGGCTCTTG
>NZ_VFTI01000051.1:0-32291 GCF_006439515.1 Mesorhizobium sp. B3-2-1
GGCAACCGCATCTTAGGGGGAGAAAACTGTTACCTATGTATCCGGTTCATTCTGTTACCCATCTATCCGCTGGACACGGCAGGGCAATGAGGGGCGGCGCCAGCCTATCAAACCAATCGCGCTGCGGTAGCCATCCGCGATCTCAACCACCGACAGCCGTGTTCGTCTCCCAGCCGTCCACCCAGACCTGCCGCAAGCGGTCACCTTCGCCCTTGAATCGCACCCCCGTCGGCTGGCAATCCTCGATGCGGTCGCTGCGGAAGTTGCGGATCGCCTGGCGCAATTCGCACCAGGCGACGATGTTGGCGGTCTCGGCGTAGTAGATCAGCGCGATCGGGCGGATGAGGCGCTCGGAGGCCCGGCCGAGTTCGTCGCGGTAGGAAAGATCGAGCTTTTCCTCGTCACGGATGGCGCGGCGCACCAGCGCCAGGTCGATCGTACCGGCGGAGGGCGCGGCGAAGCCCCAGGCATGCAGCGCATTGGCGTCGAGCGTCTGGCGCAGGGGCGGTGGCACCGCGCCGGCGATCTTGGCGCCGACGCGCTTGGCCGCCTGCTTGAGTTCGTCGTCTCCCGTACGCTCCAGCAGCGCCAGCGACAGCACGATCGCCTCCATCTCCTCGATGGAGAACATCAGCGGCGGCAGGTCGAAGCCGGGACGCAGTATGTAGCCGATGCCACGGCCGCCCTCGATCGGGACACGCATGGACTGCAGTGCCGCGATGTCGCGGTAGATCGAGCGTATCGTCACTTCCAGCTGCGCGGCAATCATCGCCGCCGTCACCGGCTGCCTGGCCAGCCGCAGGATCTGGATGATCTCGAACAGGCGCGAGGCCTTGCGCATTTTTCTCACCGGCTGCGATCACAACTGACACACCATCGTCAGTTGGCTCGATCTATAGATCGCCCATCGGCTTGAAAATCAACAATTCCTTGGCGGCACGCCGGCGGGAGACGACAGGCAACTGACATGAGCTACGCGGAAAATCTATGGCTTTTCTTTCTTCTCCTGTTCGGCATCATAGCCGTTCCAGGCATGGACATGCTGTTCGTGCTTGCCAATGCGCTGACCGGCGGACGCGACAGGGGGCTTGCGGCGACCGGCGGCATCATGGTCGGCGGCATGGTGCATACGCTTAACGGTGCGATCGGCGTCGGCCTGCTCATGCATTTCGTGCCGATCCTGTTCAAACCGCTGCTGCTTGCCGGCGCCGCCTACATGGCATTCATCGGCCTGACTCTGATGCGCAGTTCCATCACCGTCGGGCATGACGGACCGGCCGGCAGCCGCTCCGCATGGAAGGCGTTTCGCCAGGGTTTCGTGACCTGCCTGATCAATCCCAAGGCCTATCTCTTCGTCCTGGCGGTCTACCCGCAGTTCCTGAAACCGCACTACGGCCCGATCTGGATGCAGGCGACGATCATGGGCTTGCTCACCGTGCTAACGCAGGCCGCGATCTATGGCGGGCTCGCCATATCAGCCGGCCGCAGCCGCAGCCTTCTGATCGCCAATCCCCGGGCGACCGTTCTTGCCGGCCGGGCGGCCGGGCTGCTGCTCTTTGCGGTTTCCGTGTTCACTGCATGGGAAGGCTTGAGGGCGGCGTAATGCCTGTCGGCGCCCCCCCATCCCCTATCGTCGGCCGTATCAGGCGGCCCCTTGCCGGCTGTCCAGCATGCCGCGGCGCGCCGAGCGACGCCATTCGACGGCGCCGGCAAGGCCGTGCAGCACGGTTTCGGTGGTCGCCCAGTCGATGCAGCCATCGGTGATGCTCTGGCCGTAGACCAGCGGCTTGCCGGCCACGACGTCCTGCCGGCCGGCGACGAGATTGCTCTCGATCATGACGCCGATGATGCGCTCGTCGCCAGCCGCCACCTGGCCCGCCACTTCAGCCGCCACCTTGGGCTGGTTCTCGGGCTTCTTGCTGGAGTTGGCGTGGCTGACGTCGATCATCAGACGGGGCGCGATACCGATGCGGGCGAGTTCGACGGAGGCGGCCTCGACGCTTGCCGCGTCATAGTTGGGCTGAACACCGCCGCGCAGGATGACATGGCAATCCTCGTTCCCCGTCGTCGCCGCTATGGCGCTGCGCCCGCCCTTGGTCACCGCCATGAAATGGTGCGGCTGGGCGGCCGACTTCACCGCCTCGCCAGCGATCCTGAGATTGCCGTCGGTGCCGTTCTTGAAGCCGACCGGGCAGGAGAGGCCCGAGGCCAGCTCGCGATGGATCTGGCTCTCGGTCGTGCGCGCGCCGATGGCGCCCCAGGCGACGAGGTCGGCAATGTATTGCGGCGTCGTCATGTCGAGGAACTCGGTCGCCGCCGGCAGGCCGAGATTGTTGACGGCGGAAAGCACGTTGCGCGCCATCCGCAGGCCCTTGTCGATGTTGAAGCTGCCATCGAGGTCGGGATCGTTGATCAGGCCTTTCCAGCCGACGGTCGTGCGCGGCTTTTCGAAATAGACCCGCATGACAATCTCCAGCCGGTCGGAAAGGGCCTCGCGCAGCGCCGCCAGACGGCTGGCATAGTCGACGGCCGCGACCGGATCGTGGATGGAACAAGGGCCGACGATGACAACAAGTCGATCGTCGGCACCAGTGAGGATGGAATGGATGGCGTTGCGCGAGGCGGCAACGGTGCGCGTAGCCGTGAGTGAGCGCGGTATCTCGCGCATCACCTCTTCCGGCGTGCTCAGCAGTCTGAGTTCCTTGACCCGAAGGTCGTCTGTGGTGGTCAACACGGCTTTCTGCTCCTGTTAGAGCAATTCCAGGAAAAGTGCGTAGCGAGTTTTCCGTACGGAATTGCGTAAAACTATGTTTGGGAACCTGCCGGCTGAAACAAAAAAGCCGCCAGGTCTGGCGGCTGTTCGGATCTTGGTGCTGCAATCTTCAGATCGAGCGCAATCCTCCCGCCGCCAGCGAGCTCCTAAAGTACCAATACGTGGCGGTCAGGTTGATCATGAGTGGGCATATAGCTGAAGTCGCGTTGGATGTCACGCGTCTGATAGGAGTCTTGCATGGATATGTAAGAATGCATATGTTGGATATGCCAAAAAGGATATGCTCCGATGCCGCTTTACGTGAAGGACCGGGAAGTCGACCGGCTGGTACTCGAGGTGCAGCGCCTCACAAAGGCGCCGAGTAAGGCCGAGGCGGTTCGCCGCGCTCTGACGCATGAAATCGAGCGCGCCCGCGCTGTCCAATCCGTCTCGGAACGCTTGGCGGAGGCGGTCAGAATGGCTGGCGAAATCGGAGAGGATAATCCTGACTTCGATATGAAAGCCTATTCGGACGAGCTTTCAGGCGGGCTATGAGCCTGTTCATCGACGCGTCGGCGGTCGTTGCTCTGTTGCGCCCGGAGCCCACGGCAGGAGAACTCGCCGCCCGGATGGATGCCCACGGCGGGCCTTTCTTCATTTCGGCGGTCGTTCGTTTCGAGACCGCAATGGCCTTGGCGCGTTCAAAGACCCCCCTGCCTTCACCCGTGGAACCGGCGGCAATCGCAAAGGCGAATGCCGCCGTCGACCGTTTCGTGCAGGATTTGGGGATCGGCGAGGTCCTCATTTCGGCTGAAGTCGGGCGGCTCGCTGTCGAAGCGGCACGCAGCTACGGCAAGGGTGTCAATTCGCCGGCGCAGCTCAACATGGGCGATTGCTTTTCCTATGCCTGTTGCAAGGCATATGATTTGGCTTTGCTCTACACCGGTCAGGATTTCACAAAGACAGACATACGATAGGTTTAAGATGTGTCACGCGGACTGCTCGCACGAACCTATTCCGGCGACGACCCGGCAACGCTCTGGTCGTAGTCGACCAGCGATCCGGTCATGACGCCCGATTGCGGGCTGACCATGTAACTGATCAGCCGCGCGAGCTGGTCCGGCTTGACCAACTGGCCCATCGGCTGCGCGGCCTCGGCCTTCGCTAGCCAGTCATCGGGTGCATCGTGCCATTTCTTCTGCACGATGTCCTCGCCTTCGGTGTCCATCCAGCCGGGCAGCACGGCGTTGCAGCGGATGCGGTTGAAGCGATAGGCATTGGCGACGTTCTTGGTCAGTGTCATCAGCGCGCCCTTGCTGGTCGAATAGGGCGTCAGGAAGGACTGGCCGGTATGCGCCGACATCGACAGCACGTTGACGATCGAGCCTGGCGCCTTTTTCTCCAGCAGATGCGCCACCACGCCCTGCATCAGGAAGAAGGGGCCGCGCACATTGGTGTCGAAGATCTGGTCGAAGAGCTCTTCCGATGTCTCGACCAGCGAGCCGCGCGCCGAGGTGGCGGCGGCATTGACCAGCGTGTTGATGCTGCCGAAATGCGAGAGCGCGGTGGCGACCGCGCGCTTGCAGTCGGCCACCTTGGAAACGTCGGCGCTGATGAAAATCGCGTCGACGCCTGATTTCTTGAAATGGGCGACTGCCTTGTCGCCCTTCTCCTGCGAGCGGCCGATGAGCGCCAGCGCCCGGCAGCCTTCGTCGGCAAGGGCTTCGGCGACGGCAAAGCCGATGCCTTGCGCTCCGCCGGTAACGATGGCGCGGGTGTTCGAATTGCGATCGGCGAATGCGCTCATCGCTCTGCTCCTGTGCGTTGGGTCCGGATGCGTTCTTACTTGTCCAAACGGACGGTCTTGCCCGTGGTCGCCGACTTCAGTGCCGCATCGGCGAGCTTCAGCGCCACGAGGCCGTCCGCGCCGCTCGGCGCCGCCTTCTTGCCTGAAGTCGCCGCGGTGATGAAGGCGGCGATCTCGTTGGCGTAGGCGTCGAGATAACGGGTCATGAAGAAATCGTGCAGCGGCGGGCGCGTATAGCCCTTCTCATTGGCGAGTTCGATCGACACCGGCCGCTGGTTCTCGGCAGCCACCATGCCCTTCGAACCGTGCACTTCGATACGCTGATCGTAGCCGTAGGTGGCGCGGCGGGAATTGGAGATGACGGCCTGCTTGCCCGATGCGGTTTCGAGGATGACGCTGACCGAATCGAAATCGCCGGCCTCGCCGATTTTTTTGTCCACAAGCACCGAAGCGTGTGCGCTGACCGCGACCGGCTCCTCGCCGAGCAGGAAGCGCGCCATGTCGAAGTCATGGATGGTCATGTCACGGAAAATGCCGCCGGAGCGGGCGATATAGTCGAGCGGCGGGGCGCCGGGATCGCGGGACGTGATGGTGACCATCTCGACCGTGCCGATGGCGCCGTCATCGATCGCCTTGCGCACGGCGGCGAAATGCGGATCGAAGCGGCGGTTGAAGCCGACCATCAGCGTCGCCTTGGCCTTGTCGACGACGGCCAGGCACTTCTCCACCCGCTTGACGTCGAGGTCGATCGGCTTCTCGCAGAAGATCGCCTTGCCGGCCTTGGCGAAGCGTTCGATCAGATCGGCATGCGTGTCGGTCGGCGTGCAGATGACGACGGCATCGATGTCCCTGGCGGTCTCGATTTCGTCGATGGTGCGCACCTCGGCGCCATAGGCACCAGCCAATTCGCTCGCCGCCTTCTCGAAGGCGTCGGCCACGGCGACCAGTTTTGCCTGGGGGTTGGAACCCACGGCGCGGGCGTGGACCTTGCCGATGCGGCCGGCACCAAGGAGGGCGAAGCGAACAGTCATGGAAATTTTCCTCTAGGGGATGGGTTCGAGAGAGTTGTGTCCGCACCTTCCTGTCGAGGAAAGGGGCAAGTTCATTTTTGTCGGCGTGGCGGATCGTCCCGGAGCGGGGTAGCCACGCCGCCTACGCCGCGAGTTCCGCCTCGCCGGTCTTGGCGCCGGTGATGTACGAGACGATGTCCTGCCCGTCGGTATTCTCCTTGCGCAGGTTGGCGACGATGCGGCCGCGCCGGAACACCACGATGCGGTCGCAGAGATCGAACACTTGGCGCATGTTGTGGCTGATCAGGATCAGCGGCTCGCCATTGTCCTTCAGCGTACGGATGATGTTTTCGACCTGCGCGGTCTCCTGCACGCCGAGCGCTGCCGTCGGCTCATCCATGATGATCAGCTTGGAGGCGAAGGTCGCCGTCCTGGCGATCGCCACGCACTGCCGCTGGCCGCCCGACATGTGGCGGATCGTGTTGGACAGATTGGGGATCTTCACCGCCGTGCGGACCAGCGCCGCCTCGGTCGCCTTGCGCATGTATTTGCGGTCGAGGATCGAGAACGGCCCGAGATTGAACAGCACTTTTTCCCGGCCGAGGAACAGGTTCGACGGCACGTCGAGATCGTCGGCCAGCGCCAGGTTCTGGAACACCGTCTCGATGCCCGCCTCGCGGGCCTCGATCGGGCCGGCGAAATTCACTTCCTTGCCGTCGAACCAGACCTGGCCGCTGGTCCGCTGCTCGACGGCGGTGATCTGGCGCACGAAGGTCGACTTGCCGGCGCCGTTGTCGCCCATGATGGCGACATGCTCGCCCTTGCGCAGTTCGAAGTTGGCGCCATCCAGCGCGTGCACGCCGCCATAGCGCTTGGTCAGGTTTTCGGTCTTCAGGACGATGTCTGACATGGTCAAGCCCTCAATGCCCGCATGCGCTGGCGCCACTGGTCGAGAACGACCGCACCGACGATGATCACGCCCTTGACCATCTCCTGATAGTAGGCGTCGAGGCGCAGGAAGGTGAAACCGGAGATGATGACGCCGAAGATCAGCGCGCCGATCACCGTGCCGATGATGGAGCCACGGCCGCCCGACAGCGAGACGCCGCCGATGACCGCCATGGCGATGGCGTCGAGTTCGTACATCACGCCCATGCCGGCCTGGGCGGTGAGGTTCTTGGAGGAAAGCACCACGGCGGCGAGCGCGGCCAGAATGCCGGCGATGACATAGACGAGGATCTTGTGGTTGGCGATCTTGATGCCGGACATGCGTGCGGCATCCTCGTTGGAACCGATGGCGTAGCAGTGCTTGCCGTATCTGGTGTAGGTCATGATCAGCTGGAACAGCGCGGCCAGCGACAGGAAGATGATGACCGGCATCAGGCCCTTGCCTATCGCCGCGAAACTGTCTGTCGGGAACGAGATCGGCTGGCCCTTGGACCACCATTTGGCGATGCCGCGCGCGGTCACCATCATGCCGAGCGTGGCGATGAAGGGCGGAATGCGCGTGTAGGCGATCAGCGCACCGTTGACCATGCCGGCGAGCAGGCCGCAGCCGACCGCCACCAGCACCGGGACGATCACCGGCAGGTCGGTCCAGCCCTGCGCCAGGAACATCGCCTTGGGATTGGGATTGCCATTGACGGTCGCGACCTGGGCGAAACTCATGGCGATCATGGCCGTCGCGCCGACGATCGAGCCGGAGGACAGATCGATGCCGCCCGTGATGATCACCTGCGTGACGCCGATGGCGATGATGCCGACGATCGACACCTGCAGGATGATGATCTGCAGGCGCGCCTCGTTGAAGATGCCGCTGACGTCGCTACGGGTGTTGAACAGGAAGCTGTCGCCGAGAAAGATCCGGCCGATCAGCTCGAAGACGACGACAAGGATGACGAGCGCCAGGAAAACATTGAACTCGGCCGGCCATGCGCGCTTCTTCGCATCGTAGGTCAGACCGCCGACGCCAT
The DNA here is from genome assembly GCF_006439515.1 of Mesorhizobium sp. B3-2-1. NCBI lineage: Bacteria > Pseudomonadati > Pseudomonadota > Alphaproteobacteria > Hyphomicrobiales > Phyllobacteriaceae > Mesorhizobium > Mesorhizobium sp. B3-2-1. The sequence goes on from NZ_VFTI01000051.1 coordinate 7,543, forward strand.
GAGATGTCTGTGCCACGTCTTTCTATCCTCCGTCAGCCGCAGTCGATCCTCGCGCCTTGCCGGCGCTGAGGGAAGGAGGAGCGACGCTTTGAGAGCGCCGCTCCCGCTATCCGCCGCTCAGTTCTTCTTCAAGAACTTGTCGATGTTGGCCGGGGTGACGAGCTGGAAGGGCACATAGACCTTGTGCTCGACCTTCTCGCCCTTGGCCAGCTTCAGCGCCGCATCCAGCGCGCCCGCACCCTGGCCGGCCGCGTCCTGGAACACGGTTACGTCAAGGTCGCCCGCCTGCATGGCGGCAAGCGCGTCCTGGGTGGCGTCGACACCGCCGACGACAACCGACTTCATGTCGATGTTGGCGGCCTTCATCGCCTGGATGGCGCCGATGGCGCTTTCGTCATTGTTGGCGATGACGCCGTCGAACTTCTTGCCGGTCGACAGCCAGTTGGTCATCAGGTTCTGGGCCTGGTCGCGATCCCAGTTCGAGGTCTGCTTGTCGATGATCTTGATGAAGCTGCAGTCCGGCGTGGCGATGACATTGTCGATGTCCTTGGTGCGCTGCACGGCGGCCTGGTTGGAAAGCTCGCCCATGATCACGTAGACGTTGGCTTCCTTCTTGCCGGCTTCCTTGAACAGGCGGCAGACTTCCTTGGTCTCGAGCGTGCCGGAATCGGCCTCGTTCGAAGCGACGAAGGCCTGGTTGTCAGGCAGCTTGTCGACATTGACCGGCTCGCGATTGACGTAGACCAGCGGGATCTTGGCGGCGGCGGCCGCATCCGACATCGCCTGTGTGGCCGAGGTATCGACCGGGTTGACGATGATGGCGTCGACGCCCGAAGCGGCGAAGTTCTTGATCTGGTCGAGTTGCTTGGCGACGTCGTTCTGTGCGTCCTCGACCTGCAACTCGACGCCGCTCATGCCCTTGGCCTGCTCGATCATGCCGTTGCGCAGCACGGTGAGGAAATTGTCGTCGAACTTGGCCATCGAGACGCCGATCTTGGCGGCCATGGCCGATGAACTCATCAGCGCCGCGAAGGCGACGCCCAAAAGCAGTTTCTTCATTGTAATCTCTCCTCCACTTTTGGTGTCCGGTTGCACCGATGTCTCCGGAATCCCCGATCTGCCCGGGGAATCTCTCCCGATTGTCTTCTCTCCCCCGGATGGCGCCTGCCGTTTGCTGGAACGCCAAAGCTTCTGTTTGAAACAGATGTTCCGGAACGAAAGAACCAAAATACATGACTGGTGAAATATTTATTCCATTTCGTCGGGAGGCGTCAAGGGCGATTCCAAAACCGGATGTGCGATTTTGGCGGACGCGTCGACACTGTGCGGATGCTGCCGGATGAATGCCGCTGCCTTGGCGGCGCGGGGCAGGCAGGCGCACGCCTGCCGCCGGCGGCGATGCCGATGGCATCCGCGCGCCATGTCCGTTCCTTGGATGCCGTCGACAGGCGATGGCAGTTCAGAGATGCCAGATATCTCTTTGCAGCAAGAGCTCGAGCGGCGCTCTCCAGACCCTGTATCCCGCCGCCTGCCTCACCTGCTGTTCGATACTGAGCTTGCCGCTGAGATCGAAGAAAGCTCCAATTCGCTTTCGGGCGTGAAGCTTCTTTCCCCTGGTGTTGTAGTTGCGGATCGGCAGCCGGTGGCTGCGGATTTTCCGTCCATCCTGTGATAGCGCGACGCCGATGCAGAATTGTTCCGGGGTGTGCAAACGCACGATTTCGCTGACTTTCTCGCTGGCCGCGTACGCTCGCTCCAGCGCGGGAATGTTGTCATGATGAACGCCAAGGACGCCGCTCGCCCACATGGTTTCATCTCCGGTCAGGATGTGACCTCCAATTGAGAGCCCCTTGCCTTCGAGCGCGCGATAAGGAGCCTTTGGGCGCCCTTCGCACCGCCACATTATGGAGGACAAGGCTGAAATTCGGTTGAAACATCGCGATATGTCGCCGGTCGGATACATATCCGTATCCATGAAGAACAGGCGCTCGCAACGCCGCAGCAGATCGACGATGCCTGCGGCCTTGATGCCAAACATGTATCGATTGCCGAAGGACATCTCGGCCTGTCTCTTGGCCGTGAGCTCGATCGTTTCGATGGGATAGCCGTCGAAAATGGAGGGCCTGTCGGTCAGGACCATAACCCTGGCATCCGGACAATAGTGAAGCAGGCGAAGCGCGCTGAAGAGCGCGCCACGCGCATAGAGCTCGTCGCTCCCAAAAGCGATGTAGCCAAACCCATCCCCATCCATCAGCCATGTATATATTAGCTGACGTTCATGCGTCAATTTTGGATACGCCCGCGGGCGCGGCGCGCCTGAAAGCCCAGCGCTAGATGTTCTCAGGCAGGTAGATGTCGAATGGCAGGAAGGTCTGGCCGGGTGCGTTCGCCGCACCCGTCTCGATGGCGTGCGCCATGAGATCGAGCAGTTCGCGGCACAATGCCGCCAGCGGCGTGGAGATCACCATGGTCAGCACCCCGTCCGCCAGGGCGGACCGCGAGACCGCCGATATCTCGTTGCAGACCACCGCCGGCATCTCGGCCGGCTTGGCCTGCCTCAGCGCCGCGACCGCGCCTTCCATGCCACCGCCCGCGACATAGCAACCGACGAGGTCCGGGTGGCGGCCGAGCAGATCGACCAGCGTGTCCTGCGTGATCTGGTTGGCCTCGAGATTGACCAGCGTTTCCAGCATGGTGAAATCCGGCGCCTGTTCGCGGAAGAAGGAACGAAAGCCGATCTCTCGCAGTTCGTGGCCATGGAAGCGGTGGCTGCCGACGAAGAGCGCGACCTTGCCCGGCCGCTTCGCCGCTTTCGAGATCATCCAGGCCGCAGTGCGGCCGACCTTGCGGTTGTCGAGGCCGACATAGCCCTCGCGAATGCCGGCGGCGAAGTCGGACAGCAGGGAAAAGACAGGCAATCCCTTGGCCTTCATCTCCTCTACGGTGACGGTCAACGCCGGGTGATCCGGCCCGACCAGGGCGACAGCCCTGCATTTGGCCGCCAGCTTGCGCGTGCGCTCGACGATTTCGTCCGGCGTCAGCGAACTGGCGAAGTCGATGATCGCGACACCGCGGAAGCGCTGCGATTGCGAAACAGCGAGCTCGAGCTGCCGCGCGAACTCGGTGTAGAAGACATCATTGCCTCTCAAAAGCAGGAAGCCGAGCCGGTATTCCGGCAGCTCGTGGCGCATGCGCTGCTTGATCAGGCCGGCCGCGTGATAGCCGATCTCGGTCGCGGTCTCGTAGACACGGCGCGCGGTTTCCTCGCGTACCGGCAAGCGATTGTTGAGCACGCGGTCCACCGTGGCGACGCTGACGCCGGAGACGCGCGCCAGATCAGTGATGGTCGGTCGTTTCGCCATGATCGCCCTCGTTCGATTGCCTGATATCGATACATCATCTTGATAGGAAATGATAGAAACTATCTTTGTGATGTTGAGTCTATCATGACTCGGCGTTATTTCTGGGCATGGAGCCAGTTGGTGATCGGCATTCGCATGGCGGATGCCCTGCCTCGGGAGGCAATCATGACCGCAGCGCCGTCCCGGCGTGACTACAGCCTGATCGGCCGCGACGCCCGGCTTGCCGTCGAAAACGGCCTGTCGGCGGCCGAGTGGTATCACACCGACATTCCCCGCAAGCAGATGAAGGAGTTGATGCAGCGCTCCGATTGCCCGGCGATCCGCGACACCGCGATCTGGCTCGCCGCCCTCGTCATCAGCGGCGCCGGCGGCGCCTGGTTCTGGGGCAGCTGGTGGTGCGTGCCGTTCTTCTTCGCCTATGGCGTGCTCTACGGCTCATCCACCGATTCGCGCTGGCACGAATGCGGCCACGGCACGGCGTTCCGCACGCAGTGGATGAATGACGCGGTCTATCAGATCGCCTGTTTCATGATCATGCGCAATCCGGTGACCTGGCGCTGGAGCCACACGCGCCATCACACCGACACCATCATCGTCGGCCGCGATCCTGAAATCTCGGTCATGCGGCCGCCGGACCTGGTGCGCCTCGTCCTCGGTTTTGTCGGCGTGCTCGACGCCTGGCATGCGATGTCAGACATGCTGCGCAACGCCGCCGGCAACATCAGCGCAGCGGAGAAAACCTTCATTCCCGAACAGGAGCAGCCCAAAGCGATCCGTGTTGCCCGCATCTGGACCGCGATCTATGCCGCGACCATCGCGCTGGCGCTCTACACCGGGTCGTTCCTGCCCTTGATGCTGGTCGGCCTGCCCAGGCTTTACGGCGCCTGGCATCACGTCATGGTCGGCCTGCTGCAGCATGGCGGTCTCGCCGACAACGTCACCGACCACCGGCTGAACAGCCGCACCGTCTACATGAACCCGATCAGCCGCTTCATCTACTGGAACATGAATTACCACGTCGAACATCACATGTTCCCCATGGTGCCCTACCACGCGCTGCCCAGGTTGCATGCGCTGATCAAGCACGACCTGCCGGCGCCGACGCCGTCGATCCTGGCCGGTTACCGCGAGATGATCCCGGTCTTCCGCCGCCAGCTGCGCAACGAGGATTATTTCCTCAAGCGCGAACTGCCGCCGACCGCCAGGCCGTACCGCGAGGAATTCCACAACGATACCGTCGCCGCGGCGGCGGAATGACATCAAACGACTGCAGGGGAGGACTGAATGAGCGATTGGGTCGAGGCCTGCGCCGCCGGCGACATCGATGAAGAGGACGTGATGCGCTTCGATCATGGCGGGCGCACTTTCGCCATCTATCGCAGCCCGGACGACGAATATTTCGCCACCGACGGCTTGTGCACACATGAGAAAGTGCACCTCGCCGACGGGCTGGTGATGGACGACATCATCGAATGCCCCAAGCACAATGGCCGCTTCAACTACAAAACCGGCGCGGCCAGGGGCGCGCCGGTCTGCGTCAACCTCAGGACCTATCCAGTCAAGGTCGACGCAGGCAAAGTCCTCGTTCAGATCGGATGACCGGCATGGCACGCGGGATGGTGATCATCGGAGCCGGCGAATGCGGCGGACGGGCAGCACTCACGCTGCGCGATCTCGGCTATGACGGGCCGGTGACGCTGGTCGGCGACGAGCCGCATCTGCCCTACGAACGTCCGCCTTTGTCCAAGGAGGCGATGGCCAGCGACGCGCCCACAATCAAGGCGATCGCCAGCGACGAGATCCTGGCCGAAAAATCGATCCGGCATATCCATTCCGTCCAGGCCGTGGCGATCGATCGCGCGGCGCATACGGTGCGCCTATCCGATGGTTCGGTGTTGGCCTACGACAAGCTGCTGCTGGCCACCGGTTCGACGCCGCGCAAGCTGCCGATGCTTGGCCTTGGCGGGCGTTGCGTGTATCTCAGGACCTTCGCCGATGCATTGGCCATCCGCGCCCATCTCAGCGCCGGCAACCGCATCGCCGTCATCGGCGGCGGCTTTATCGGCCTCGAACTTGCCGCAGCCGCCCGCAAGCTCGGCGCAGATGTCACCGTCATCGAGGCGCAGCCACGTATCCTGATGCGCGGCGTTCCGGCCGAGATCGCCGAAATCATCCATGAAGCGCATGTCGCCGAGGGTGTCGACGTGGTCTGCGGGCAAGGCATCGCCTCCATCGCCGACGACGGCAGGGAGGTGCGGGTGACGCTTGCCGGCGGGCGCGAGATCATTGCCGACCTCGCCGTCATCGGCATCGGCGCCGTGCCGGTGACCGGGCTCGCGGCTGAAGCCGGCCTGGCCATCGAAAACGGCATCGCGGTCGACGCGGAATTACGCAGCGGCGATCCCGACATCTTTGCCGCCGGCGATTGCTGCTCGTTTCCGCTCGCCGTCTATGGCGGCCGCCGCGTGCGGCTGGAGGCCTGGCGCAATGCGCAGGACCAGGGGGCACTGGCGGCGAAGAACATGCTTGGCGCCGGCGAGGCGCATGCCGCGGTGCCGTGGTTCTGGTCGGATCAGTACGGCCTGTCCCTGCAGATCGCCGGCCTTTCCGACGAAGGCCACAGCACCGTGCGTCGCGATCTCGGCGCCGGCGCCTTCATCCTCTTCCATCTCGCCGAAGACGGCAGACTGGTGGCGGCCAGCGGCATCGGCCCGGGCAATGCGGTGGCGCGCGACATAAGGCTGGCCGAAATGCTGATCGGCAAGCGGGCCAAGCCGGCGCCGGGGGCGCTGGGATCGCCTGAAGTCAAGCTGAAGGCGTTGCTGGCGGCGTGAAGTCGCACCACCTGGTCGATGTCGGCGCCGCCCCTCATCTGCCTGCCGGCATCTTCTCCCCGTAGAACGGGGAGAAGGGAGCTGTGGCAACATCGCCGCGATTCACGCACCGCTAACGATTGGCGAAATCGTTGATGACGGCGCCTTTCTCCCCGTCCCTATACGGGGAGAAATGCCTGGCAAGGCAATGAGGGGCAGCGCAAACGCCGATGAATTCAATTGTCGGCGGGCCCTGATATCAACGCGCTAGAACAGCGCCTTCAGCTCCGCCAGCTTGTCGTTGACCAGCCAGCCGTAATAGTTCTCTTCCGGCAGCTTTTCCGGCTCGCCGGCGGCGCGGCGCTTCTCGTTCTCCGCCTTCAGCGCATAGGCGCGCTGCTCCGGATTGCCGACATTGTAGAGGGTGGCGGTCAGCCCCGGATTGCCCGATATGTCGAAGCCGGCGATGCTCTTGTAGGCGTCGATCGATTTCCTGATCGTCGCCGCGACATAGGGCAGCGTCAGGTCCGGATCCATGATGGTCTTGTAGACCGAATTGGGATCGGAAACGTCGAGTTCCGGCAGGCCGGACACCTTGTGCACGAGGTCGCTCATCTGCAAGGCGGTCAGCGGGTTGAGCTGGCCGAGGCCGAAGGTCTGACCGGCATAGTAGGGCTGGAAGAAGGTGGCGCCGAAACGGTTGTCGGGGAAATCCTCGCCGCCGACGGTCTTGCCCCGAAACGAATGGTTCCAGACCTGCTCGCGGCATTCCCACAGATCGTAGCTGTCCGAAATGGCGGCGCATTTCTTGAATTCCGGCCGCTGCACGAAATCGCTGACATCCTCGCCGTCATAGGCGAAGGACAGCTTGCTCGACAGGTAGGAGATCGCCTTGACGTAGTAGGTCTGCAGCCGGTCATAGGCGTCGACATTGTAGGTGTGCTCGCCGACGATGGCGCCGACGATGTGCATGGGGTCTATGCCATAGGCGCTGGCCGCCTTCCTGATCTTGGCGCGCAGATCGGCGTCGTTCTGCAGCAGGGCATAGACCTTGCGGTACTTGGCCTGGAAGGTGGTGTTGGTCGCCTGCGTGCGGCGGCTGGAGGCGCCGGGAATGTCGGGCTGCTCGGCATTGCGGTTTCCCGCCGGCACCAATGTCGCCGCGTCGGCGGCGAACAGCGTCGCCGCCAGCGTGAAGCCGAGAATGATCAGGATGAGTTTTTTCATGCGCCGCCGCCTAGAGCAATTCCAGGAAAAGTGTGTAACGGTTTTCCTGGAATTGCGTGAAAACAAAGAGTTAGAGCTGGTCGGCGATCTATCAAACGCTGAACCGCTCTAGAGAATTGCCGCGCAAACTAGGTAAAGCACTTGGTCGAGTCGAGAGCGCCCCGTCATCCGGCGAGACGAAAGGTGGCCAGATGGTACCATCTGGCCACACATGGCTCCTGCCGGAAGTTGTTGCTTGATATCGCGCCGGACTGCTCCGGCGCCCTCGTTCAAAGGATGAACCGCGACAGATCCGTGTTTCTGGAGAGGTCGCCGACATGCTTCTGGACATAGGCGGCATCGATGGTGACGGCCGTGCCGTTGCGGTCGGGCGCATCATAGGAAATGTCGTCCAGCACCCGCTCCATCACCGTCTGCAGCCGCCGGGCGCCGATGTTCTCGATGCTGGCGTTGAGATCGACGGCGACGCCGGCGAGCGAATCGATGGCGTCGTCGGTGAACGTCAGCTCGACGCCTTCGGTCTTCATCAGCGCGATATACTGCTTGATCAGGCTCGCCTCGGTCTCGGTCAGGATGCGGACGAAGTCCTCCTTCTCCAGCGCGCGCAGCTCGACTCGGATCGGCAGGCGGCCCTGCAGTTCCGGCAACAGGTCGGACGGCTTGGAGACATGGAAGGCACCGGAAGCGATGAACAGGATATGGTCCGTCTTCACCGGCCCGTATTTGGTCGCCACCGTCGTGCCTTCGACCAGCGGCAGCAGGTCGCGCTGCACGCCTTCGCGCGAAGGCCCGCCCGAAATGTCCGACCGGGCGGCGATCTTGTCGATCTCGTCCAGGAAGACGATGCCGTCATTCTCCGTCGCGTCGAGCGCCCGGCGCACCACCTCGTCCTGGTCGAGCAGCTTGTCGGACTCGTCGCCGACCAGCAGGTCGTAGGATTCCTTCACCGTGGTCTTGCGCAGCTTGGTCTTCTTGCCGCCCATCGCCTTAGACAGCATGTCGTTGATGTTGAGAACGCCGATATTGGCGCCAGGCATGCCGGGAATCTCGAAACCGGGCATGCCGCCATTGCCGGTGTCGGCCACCTCGATTTCGATTTCCTTGTCGTCGAGCTCACCCTCGCGCAGCTTCTTGCGGAATGAGTCGCGCGTCGCTGGGCTCGCCGTCTTGCCGACCAAGGCTTCCAGAACGCGTTCCTCGGCGTTGACATGGGCGCGTGCCTTGACGTCCTCGCGCATCTTCTCGCGCATCAGGCCGATGGCAATCTCGACCAGATCGCGGATGATCTGCTCGACATCGCGGCCGACATAGCCGACCTCGGTGAATTTGGTCGCCTCGACCTTGACGAACGGCGCGCCGGCGAGCCGCGCCAGGCGGCGCGAAATCTCGGTCTTGCCGACGCCGGTCGGGCCGATCATCAGGATGTTCTTCGGCATCACCTCTTCGCGCATCTGGCCTTCGAGCTGCTGGCGGCGCCAGCGATTGCGCAAGGCGATGGCCACGGCGCGCTTGGCGTCCTTCTGGCCGATGATGAAGCGGTCGAGTTCCGAAACGATTTCGCGGGGAGAAAATGTGCTCATATCGCTAAATTCCACTTTGCCACTGCTTGATGGTCTCGAACGGATGCAGCAGCATGATCACGTTGAGTGTAAGGTTGTCCCGGATGAGGTAGCCGGTGCCTAGTTCGAAGAGAATGGCGAGGCTGACGATCACCCATATAGGTAGCCTTCGCGCCATGACAAATCCCAGCACCATGGCCAGTGTGTCGGACACCGAATTGATGATGCTGTCGCCGTAATAATCGAGCGAAATGGTGCCGGCGCGGTAGCGCTCGATGATGAACGGGCTGTTTTCGAGGATTTCCCAGCCGCCCTCGACGAGGACGGCGAATGCCAGCCGCAAGCCGATCGGCGAGCGCGGGAACAGGAACCGCGCCAACGCATAGAACAGGAAACCGTGGATGATGTGCGAGAAGGTGTACCAGTCCGAAATGTGCTGGGAATTCTCCGAACTGTTCACCACGCCATGCCACAGCTTGACATAGCCGCAGGTGCAGATCGGCGGATGGCCCATCAGGTAGAGCGTGACGGCCTGGGCGACGAGCAGGCCGGCGACGATCAGCAGCCCCATCCGCCAGCTATCCTCGTAAGCGGAAAGGCTCTTGTCCTCGCTGGATGTGACCATGCCCCGGATTACCCCTCTTGCGCGTCTTCGGCATCGATGGCCATCAGCACGACGTCGCCATAAATCGACTGCCTGCGATCAATGGCCCGAAATCCGGCCTTTTCATAGGCCCGGATGGCCCTGATGTTGGCAGGGTCGGGATCGATGATGACGCGCGGCACGCCTTCCTCGAACAGGTCTTCGACGAACTGGCGCACGATCGCCGAGCCGTGGCCGATGCCGACCAGTTCCGGCCGGCCGATCGAGAGATCGATGCCGAGCGTGCCGAACGGCTGATCGGCATAGGGATGGCCGTCTTCCAGATGCGGGTCGTAGCTTTGGAGATAGGCGATCGGCTTTCCGTCGAGCTCGACGATCAGCGGCTCGACGGAAATCGAGTCTATATGATCGGCAATCTCCGCGATTTCCCTCTCGGGATCGTCCCACCACTCTGCAACATGCGGCTCGGCCAGCCAGCCGGCGATCATCGGCAGGTCCTTTTTGGTCACCGGCCGAAAATCGTAGGGCGCGACTGGTTCAGCCGGCATCGAGCGTTTCGACAACGAAATTGTTGTTGGTGTAGACGCAGATGTCGGAGGCGATCTGCATCGCCTTGCGGGCGATCTCCTCGGCGTCCTTGTCGCTGTCCATCAGCGCGCGCGCCGCGGCTAGAGCGTAATTGCCGCCCGAACCGATGGCCATGACGCCATGTTCGGGCTCCAGCACGTCGCCATTGCCGGTCAGCGCCAGCGAGACCGACTTGTCGGCAACCAGCATCATCGCCTCCAACCGGCGCAGATAGCGGTCGGTGCGCCAGTCCTTGGCGAGCTCGACGCACGCGCGGGTGAGTTGATCAGGATACTGTTCGAGTTTGGCTTCGAGGCGTTCCAAAAGCGTGAAGGCGTCGGCGGTGGCACCGGCGAAGCCGGCGATCACATTGCCGCCCTTGCCGATGCGGCGCACTTTGCGGGCATTGCCTTTCATGATGGTCTGGCCAAGGCTGACCTGGCCGTCGCCAGCGATCACCACCTTGTTGCCCTTGCGCACCGTCACGATCGTCGTGGCGTGCATGGTCAGATTATCAGACATTTCCTGGCTCCGAGCAGCGCCATCCCAAAAAGGCGATTGGCGCGGTACGAGTAACTTTGATCGGCCATATGTATGCACGGGGCCAATGATTGCAAACCGCTCGATAGCGGCCGGGATCGCAACTGGCAATCGCCGGATCATGCTGCTAGAAGGCTCTCGTTTTCAAGCCCGCGAGCGCTCGAGGGCCGTGAACCGGTCACGATCTGAACCACTGGCACAAGGATAGAGTGATGGCGCCTCGTTCCGCCGATGCACGCCGCAAGACCGCGGAGACCGACATTTCGGTGTCGATCCACGTCGACGGCTCCGGCAAATCGGACATCGCCACTGGCGTCGGCTTCTTCGACCATATGCTGGACCAGCTTGCCCGCCATTCGCTGATCGACATGACCGTCAAGGCCAAGGGCGACCTGCACATAGACGACCACCACACGGTCGAGGACACCGGCATTGCGCTCGGCCAGGCCCTGACCAAGGCGCTGGGCGAGCGGCGCGGCATCATGCGCTACGCCTCGATCGACCTTGCCATGGACGAGACGCTGACGCGTGCGGCGATCGACGTGTCGGGCCGCCCCTTCCTGGTCTGGAACGTTTCGTTCTCGTCGCCCAAGATCGGCACCTTCGACACCGAACTGGTGCGTGAATTCTTCCAGGCGCTGGCGCAGAACGCCGGCATCACGCTGCATGTCACCAACCATTATGGCGCCAACAACCACCATATAGCCGAGACCTGCTTCAAGGCGGTGGCGCGCGCGTTGCGCGCCGCGCTCGAGCTTGATCCGCGCCAGCCTGGCGCGGTTCCCTCCACCAAGGGTTCTTTGAAGGGATAGCCTCATGACCGCCTATGTCGTGATGGAGCCACCTGGCCGCAGCGAGAAAGTCGACACGACGACGCTGGTCCGCGACGGCTTCACCTGGCTCGGCCTGCTGGTGCCGCCGCTGTGGCTTGCCTGGCACCGGCTGTGGGTCGAAGCGGCGCTCGCCTTCGTCGTCATGGGCGTGCTTTCGATGCTTGGCCAGAAACTTGGCCTCGGTGTCGCCGGCTCGCTGCTGTCGCTGCTGGTCTCGCTCTATGTCGGGCTGGAGGGCCAGGGATTGCGCATCGCGGCGCTGCGCCGCCGCGGCTGGCATGAGTGGGGCGTCGTCGAGGCCGGCTGGCTCGGGGAGGCCGACATACGCTACGCCCTGGAGGCCGAAGGGCTTTCGGATGAAGCAGCATACGCGCCGCGCATCGTTCCCGATGCCGCTCTGGCGCGCCCGGCGCAGCCCGGCATGGCGCTGGGGCTGACCCACATTCCAGGACGGCGCTGAGATGCGGGTCGCGATCATCGATTACGGCTCGGGCAATCTGCGCTCGGCCACCAAGGCTTTCGAGCGCGCCGCGCGTGAAGCCGGCATATCGGCCGAGATCGACCTGACGGCCGATGCCGACCGCGTGCGCACCGCGGACCGCATCGTCCTGCCCGGCGTCGGCGCCTATGCCGACTGCGCGGCCGGGCTGCGCGCCGTCGAGGGCATGTGGGAGGCGGTCGAGGACGTCGCCATCGCCAAGGGCCGGCCTTTCCTGGGCATCTGCGTCGGCATGCAACTGATGTCGCAGCGCGGTCTCGAAAAGACCGTCACCAACGGCTTCGGCTGGATATCGGGCGACGTCAAGGAGATCCAACCTTCCGATCCGGCGCTGAAGATCCCGCAGATCGGCTGGAACACGATCGAATTGCGGCGTCGGCACCCGCTGTTTTCCGGCATTCCGACCGGCGCGACGGGCCTGCATGCCTATTTCGTCCACTCCTACCATCTCGATGCGAAAAAGCCGGACGAGGTCGTTGCGGTCGCCGACTATGGCGGCCCGGTGACGGCAACCGTCGCCCGCGACAATCTCGCCGGCACGCAGTTCCATCCGGAGAAGAGCCAGGCGCTGGGCCTGGCGCTGATCACCAATTTCCTGCGCTGGAGGCCCTGAACACCATGAGCAAGAAGGGCTACTGGATGGCGATGGTCGATGTCCGCGACCCCGAACTGTACAAACAGTACATCGAGGCGAACGCGGTGGCGTTCGCGAAGTATGGCGCGAAATTCGCCGTGCGGGCCGGCCGCCACGAAAATCCGGAAGGACCTACCGGCAACCGCCATGTGCTGGTCGAGTTCGAGTCTTTCGACAAGGCGGTCGAATGCTATCATTCGCCTGAATATCAGCATGCCTCCAAATTCCGGCTTGCCGCCTCATCAGGTCATTTCGTCATCGTTGAAGGCGCCTGAAAATATGATCCTGTTTCCAGCCATCGACCTCAAGGACGGCCAGTGCGTGCGCCTCAAGCACGGCGACATGGCGACCGCCACGATCTACAATGACGATCCGGCCGCACAGGCAAAAGCCTTCGAGGAGCAGGGCTTCGAATGGCTGCATGTCGTCGACCTCAACGGCGCCTTCCAGGGCCAGAGCGTCAACAGCGCCGCGGTCGGCGCCATCCTGAAAGCGACGAAGAACCCGGTGCAGCTCGGCGGCGGCATCCGCACGCTGGAGCAGATCGAGGATTGGCTCGACCGTGGACTGGCCCGCGTCATCCTCGGCACGGTGGCGGTGCGCGATCCCGATCTGGTCAGGCAGGCCTGCAAGGCGTTTCCGGGCAAGGTCGCCGTCGGCATCGACGCCAAGGGCGGAAAGGTGGCGGTCGAAGGCTGGGCGGAGGCCTCGAGCCTCGGCGTCATAGAATTGGCCAGGAAATTCGAGGGTGCGGGCGTCGCCGCCATCATCTACACCGACATCGACCGCGACGGCGTGCTGACCGGCATCAACTGGGACGCCACCATCGACCTCGCCGAGGCCGTGTCGATCCCGGTCATCGCTTCGGGCGGGCTGGCTTCGATCGCCGACATCGTGCGCATGACCATGCCCGACGCGCGAAAACTCGAAGGCGCGATCTCGGGCCGCGCCCTCTATGATGGCCGCATCGATCCCGCCGAGGCGCTGGCGATCCTGCAGGGCCGGCCGGTGGCGGAGGCGCGGTCGTGAAGGTCTCGCTCATCCTGGCCTCCTATGACAGCGGCCACTATCACGGCGGCATGGGCCAGGGGCCCGACGCGTTGATATCGGGCGGGCTCGTCGATGCCCTGACCCTTGCCGGCCATGACGTCACGGTCGAGGATATCGGCAGGGTTGGCGCCGACCAGGGGCGCGAGATCGCCACGGGTTTTGCCGTCTGCAACGCCGTCTCGGGCGAGGTCCGCATCGCCCGCGACAGGGGGCGGTTTCCCATCGTGCTGGCCGGAAACTGCCTGACCAGTGCCGGCGCGGTCGCCGGCGAAGGCGCCGATGCGATCATCTGGGCCGACCAGCATGGCGACCTCAACACGCCCGAGACGTCCGTATACGGCTTTCTCGACGGCATGGCGCTGTCGACGGTGCTTGGCCTGTGCTGGCGCCCGATGGCGGCGGCCATTCCCGGATTCAAGCCGATCGATCCCGCGCGCTGCGTGCTCGTCAACGCCCGCGATCTCGATCCGGCGGAGGAGAAACTTCTCGAAACATTGCCGGTCATCCGGACGGAATGTCCCGGCGTGGCGCAAGCGACGGAAAAACTGAGGGCAGCCGGCGCCAACAGCGTGCACATGCATCTCGATCTCGACGTGCATGATCCCAATGAGCTGCAGGCCAATCGCTACGCCACCCCTGGCGGGCCGAACCCGGAGCAGCTGCGCGACGCGGTCTGCGCCATGGCGCTTGCGGTGCCGATCATCGGCATCACCGTTTCCGCTTACGATCCGGCTTTCGATGCCCAGGCCGATGTGCCGCCGCTGGTCGGCCAGCTGCTCAACGATCTGCTTGCCACGATAGAGGGCCGCTGATGCTGAAAGCCCGCGTCATCCCTTGCCTCGACGTCAAGGACGGCCGTGTCGTCAAGGGCGTCAATTTCGTCGATCTCATCGACGCCGGCGATCCGGTGGAGGCAGCCAAGGCCTATGATGCCGCCGGCGCCGACGAGCTCTGCTTTCTCGACATCACCGCTTCGTCGGAGAATCGCCAGACCATCTTCGACGTCATCGCCCGCACCGCCGAACAATGTTTCATGCCGCTGACCGTCGGCGGCGGCGTGCGCCAGGTTGCAGACATCAGGAAATTGCTCCTGGCCGGCGCCGACAAGGTGTCGATCAACACGGCCGCGGTGAAGAACCCGGATTTCGTCGCCGAAGCCGCCGACAAGTTCGGCAACCAATGCATCGTCGTCGCCATCGATGCCAAGAAAGTGTCCGGCCCCGGTGAGGCCGACCGCTGGGAGATCTTCACCCACGGCGGACGCGAGAAGACCGGCATCGACGCCGTCGAATTCGCGCGCCGGATGGTCGATCGCGGCGCCGGCGAGATCCTGTTGACCTCGATGGACCGCGACGGCACCAAGGCCGGCTACGACATCGCGCTGACGCGGGCGGTATCGGACGCGGTGCGCGCGCCGGTCATCGCATCGGGTGGCGTCGGCACGCTGGATCACATGGTCGAAGGCATTCGTGACGGCCATGCCGGCGCGGTTCTGGCGGCCTCCATCTTCCATTTCGGCACCTACACGATCGCGCAAGCCAAGGCGCATATGGCCGAGGCCGGCCTGCCGATGCGGCTGGACTCGCTGGGCAACAGGTCCTAGAGCATGTTCCTTGGACCGACTTTCGGAAAAGATCCGGCTTAAACAAGAAGATAGACTGGCATGGCCGAGTTTTCGCTCTCCGACCTGGAAAAAATCGTCAGCGACCGCGCCCATTCCGGCGATCCGGACTCGTGGACGGCCAAACTGTTCGCGCGCGGCATCGACAAGGCGGCGCAGAAGCTCGGCGAGGAGGCGGTCGAGACGGTCATCGCCGCCGTCAAGGGCGACAAACAGGGCATCGTTTCGGAAAGTGCGGATCTTATATATCATTGGCTGGTCGTTCTCGGCATAGCGGGCGTTCCGCTGAACGACGTGCTCAAGGAACTCGAAAGCCGCACCGGGCGTTCGGGCATCGCCGAGAAGGCGTCACGGCCCAAGGGCTGATCGGGAGGGAGGGCAGGTATCTCGATGGATCAGCTCGCGCCAACCGAGAAATATTCCCCGTTTCGCTTCTTCTCGGCCGAGCAATGGTCGCAATTCCGCGCCGACACGCCGCTGACACTGAGCGAGGACGAGTTCCGCCGCCTGCGGTCGCTCAACGACCCGGTCGACCTCGAAGAGGTCAAGCGAATCTATCTGTCGCTATCGCGGCTTTTGTCGGCGCATGTCGAGGCAAGCCAGCTTCTGTTCCGGCAGCGCCAGGCCTTTTTCAATGCCGTCGATGTCGTCAAGACGCCGTTCATCATCGGCATCGCCGGTTCGGTTGCGGTCGGCAAATCGACCACGGCGCGCGTGCTGAAGGAATTGCTGGCGCGATGGCCGTCGAGCCCCAAGGTCGACCTCATCACCACGGACGGCTTCCTGCTGCCCAACGAGGTGCTGCGCCGCGAAAACCTGATGGAGCGCAAGGGTTTCCCCGACAGCTACGATGTCGGCGCGCTGCTGCGTTTCCTGTCGGGCATCAAGTCGGCGTTGCCCGATGTCCGCGCGCCGGTCTATTCGCATCTCACCTATGACGTCATCCCCGGCGAATTCGTCACCATCGACCGGCCCGACATCCTGATCTTCGAAGGCATCAACGTGCTGCAGCCGGGCAAGCTGCCGCAGGACGGCAAGATCGTGCCCTTCCTGTCGGACTTCTTCGACTTCGCCATCTATATCGATGCCGACGAGAAGCTGATCCACAACTGGTATATTTCCCGCTTCATGCGGCTGCGCGAGACCGCCTTCCGCAATCCGGACTCCTTCTTCCACCGCTATTCGCAGCTGTCGGAGGATGCGGCCAAGGCAATCGCCGAGGGCCTGTGGACCAACATCAACCTGAAGAACCTGCGCGAAAACATCCTGCCGACGCGCGCCCGCGCCGACTTGATCCTGCGCAAGGGCGCCGACCACCTGGTCGAGGAAGTGGCGCTGCGCAAGTTATAGCTGATAGAACCCCGCACGGAGGACTCATCCAAGCCCGCCATGCAGGTGTTACCTGTCAGCCATTGGCGAACGGGACGGCGACATAGATCTGCGTGTCGCCACGCTCCACCAGAAGCAGCACTGACTTGCGTCCGGATTTGCCGGCTCGGGCAATCGCTTGGGTCACCTGCTTCGCGCTCTTCACCGGGGCCTGGTTGACGGCGACGATGACATCTCCCGGCTGGATGCCGGCAGCCGCTGCCGGTTTGTCGGGATTGACGCTGGCAACCACGGCGCCGTGCTCGGTCTCGGGGAGGTTCATCTGCTGGCGGATGTCGGACGTAATGTCCATCAGGCCGAGGCCGATGCCCGGCGCGCGGGAACCCTGCCCGGTGCCCGGCGCGCTGGAATTGCCAGTCGATGCCGTCTTCACATCTTCACCGTTGCGCCCGACCTCCACCGAGATCTGCATGGCCTTGCCCTTGCGCCAGACATCCAGTGTCTCCTTGGCACCCGGCGCGACGTCGGCCACAGACCGCGACAGATCCTTGGGATCCTTGACGTCCTGCCCGGCGAAGCCGGTGATGACGTCGCCGGTTTCGACGCCGGCCTTGGCCGCAGGCGACCCGTCATTGACCTGCGAGACCAAGGCACCGCCGGGATGGTCGAGCCCCATGGCGCTTGCCACATCCGGGGTCACCGGCTGGATCTCGACGCCGAGATAGCCGTATTCGATGTTGCCGCCCTTCATCAGCTTGGCGACCACCTTCTGGGCCTGGTCGGACGGAATGGCGAAGCCGACACCGACGCTGCCGCCGTTAGGGGAATAGATCGCCGTGTTGATGCCGACGACATTCCCATTGACGTCCACCAGCGGTCCGCCGGAATTGCCGTGATTGATCGGCGCGTCGATCTGGATGAAATCGTCGAAGGGCCCGCTATGCAAGTCGCGGCCACGCGCCGAGACGATGCCGGCCGTTACCGTGGTGCCGATGCCGAACGGATTGCCGATCGCCAGCACCTGGTCACCTGTCATGAGCTTGTCGGAGTCGCCCCATTTCACGGTCGGCAACGACTTGCCGGCCTTGATCTTCAGCACGGCGAGGTCGTTCTTGGCATCGTGACCGACCAGCGTGGCCGGAAGCTCCGTGCCATCGTCGAGCGTGACCTTTATCGAGGAGGCGCCGTCGACGACATGGTTGTTGGTGACGATGGTGCCGTCGGCACTGACGATGAAGCCCGAGCCGAGCGCCTCGGCGCGCGGCCCCTGTTGCTGCGGAGGCGTCTTGGGAGCAGGCATGCCCTGATCGCCGAAAAACTGGCGGAAATAGTCGTCGAAGGGCGAATTGCCGCCGAAGGGTGAACCTTCGCTCATGATTCGCGGCTGCGCCTTCATGACCGTCGTGACGGTGACGACCGCGGGCTTGGTCGCGGCCACGACTGGCGCGAACGATCCGTTCGGGGCCGTTGTTCCGGCGACTGGGGTCTGTGTCGTCGCAACGACTTTGCTCAGGCCGGCATTGCCGGCATTTTGGGCGAATGAGACGACGACAGGAGAGATTAACAGCGCGGCGCCCAGCAGGGCGGCGACGCGATGCCTACGAAGAATACCAAAGGGTGACATGGTCGTTCTGTCCGGGCGAGGGTTGATCCGGCGCCGCGGGCGGCTCCTGGGAGAAAGCACCCGTCAGCGTGTCGACAGCCGGGGGTGGCCTGTCTCGCCGTACATGGCGACCGGCCGGATCGACAACAAACTATCTAGGGCGCCGATCTGCCCAATTTAGGGGTTTTGCCCGACCTTACGAAGATTTAATTCAGAGCGCGCTTACGGATCGCAGATAGGCCGACGCGATTTCACGCATGCGCTTGCCGTCGAAACTCGGGCCGTGGCCACCATGGCCGATGCGGATCGGCAGCTCGAGCAGGCGCCGCATCGTGCCGGCATAGGCGGCCCGGTCGGAATCCGGCAAATCGTCGATCAGCGTGTCGTCATAGATGGCGTCGCCGCTGAAGAACAGGCCGTCGGCCTCGTCGAAAAGCGCGATCGAATCCGGCGAGTGCCCGGGCAGGTGCAGCACCCGAAACCGGCGGTCGCCGAGATCGACCACGTCGCCTTCGTCGAGCGTGCGCGTCAACGGCGCCGGCGCTATCGTATAGTCGGCCGATTTCCAGCCCGGCGCCGGCAATCTCGAGACCGCGCCCTCGAGATCGTGGAACATATAGGCGTAGGTCGCGGCCTCATCCATGCTCTCGAACTGCGCGGCACTCATCCTTGGCCCGGCCCGCAGCGGAAATTCGTGCAGCGAGCCGACATGATCGAGGTGGATATGGGTGGCGACGACCAGAAGCGGCTTGCCTTCGGGCGTCTTTATCTGCGGCGCCAGCGGACAGATGCCCATGCCGGTATCGACCAGAAGGTCGGCGTCGCGGCCGGTGAAATGCCAGATGTTGGCGCGCACATAGGCGTGCACGAACGGTTCGGTCAGCATCGTCGTCCTGTCGTCGACGATGCGCTTGCTGAACCAGTCATCCATCAGACGGGAGCCGAGGCATCAGGTGTGGCTTGTCATCAGGTTTGAGCCGGGGCATCAGACGAACGGCTTTCCGATCCTGTATTTTTCCGGCACCAGCCGCTTGAGATAGGCCATGCCGGCATCGGACAGCTGGTTGGCGTCGGGCTTCATGAAATCGTCGGGCATGTGTCGGGTCTTGCCGGCGACGTTCTTCAGCGGAACCTTCTTCAGCACTGTCTTGCTGCCATCATACTGCAGCGCCACCGAGCCGCCGCCCTGTTCGGCGACGCCGACGGCGAAGGCGCCGGCATCGAAGGCCTCCTGCGCGTCGACCGCGCTGATGGCACCGACATAGCCGCGCGGCATGTAGCCGAGCGCGTCGACGCGGGCCCGCTTGCCCGGGAGCCCTTCGGCCAATGCCCGTTCGAGCGCCGCCGGCAGGTCGCTGCCCGACAGTTTGACGTTGCCGTGCTGGTCGCGTTCGAGCTTCTCTGCCGGCACCAGGCTTTCGACCAGCGCCTTGCCATCGGCGGTGCTGACGCCTTCCGACACGGCGACGATGCAGCGCTTGTGGCGGTCGAGCGTGGCGCGTACGTCGTCGATGAAACCGGCAGCAGAGAACGGCCGCTCCGGCACGTAGACGAGATGCGGGCCGCTGTCGGGGTCGAGCTGCCAGGCCGCCGCCGCCGCGGTCAGGAAGCCGGCATGCCGGCCCATGACGATGCCGACATAGATGCCGGGCAGCGCGCGAAAATCGAGATCGACGGACAGGAAGGCGCCGGCGACGAATTCGGCCGCCGAAATGAAGCCCGGCGTGTGGTCGTTTTCCTCGAGATCGTTGTCGATGGTTTTCGGCGCATGGACAAAGGCGATCTTGCCGCCGGCGGCATCGGTCAGGATTTGCTGGGTGCCCGAGGTGTCGTTGCCGCCGATATAGATGAAGGCGTCGGCGCCCGCTTTTTGCAGTCCCTTCAGGATGACCTCGCAATAGGCGGCATCCGGCTTGTCGCGCGTCGAGCCGAGTGCGGCGCTCGGCGTTCCAGCGATCAGCCGCAGCCGGTCCTCCGGAATGGCGGAAAGATCGACATAGTTGCCGTCACGGATGCCGCGCACGCCGTGGATGGAGCCCAGCACCTTGGCGCCGGGATGCCGCTTGCGGATCTCCAGCGTGGCGCCCACCACCGTCTGGTTGATGACGGCGGTCGGGCCGCCGCCCTGCGCGATAACAAAAGTTCCGGCCATTCCTGACGTCTCCCTAGAGCATGATGCCGAAAAGTGTGAAGCGGTTTTCGGACGACATCATGCTCTACTTCTTTGATTTAGAGACGGATTCAGATTTCAGGTCGAACGGACCTGAAATCATCCGGCTCTAGGCGATGGTTTTCAAGGCACCTTGGCCTGTCTTGTCGCCTCGCGCAACGGAAGAGTCTGGCGGCCGCAAACCGCGGCCACGATCACATGACGACGACGGGGTTTTTCTTCGATACCCGGCTGTAGAGATCGATGATGTCCTGGTTGATCAGGCGCACGCAGCCCGACGACATCGCCTGGCCGATGCTCCACCATTCGGGCGAGCCGTGGATGCGGTAGCCGGTGTCCTTGCCATCCTGGTAGATGTAGAGCGCCCGGGCGCCGAGCGGATTGGTCAGGCCGCCGGGCTGGCCGCCCTGCCACTTCACCAGTTCGGGCTTGCGCTGGATCATTTCGGGCGGCGGCGTCCAGGTCGGCCATTCCCGGCCGTACTGGATGTTGGCGCGGCCGGACCAGCGGAACCCGTCCTTGCCGATGCCGACGCCGTAGCGGATGGCGTCGCCGCCCGGCTGGACGAGATAGAGCATGCGCTCCTTGAGATGCACGACGATCGTGCCGGGCGCCTCGCCAGTGGTATCGACGACGATCTGGCGGCGGAATTCCGGCTTCACCTTGAGATAGGGGACCTCGGGCACGTTGAAGCCGTTGTCCGTCAAGGAGGCGTACATGACGTCAGGGCTGGTGATGTTCTTGTCGACGCTGATCGAAGGCCGGATCGGCACCGAACCGGTGACCGTATCGTCGAGCTGGAGTGCCGGCAGGTCGCCACCACCCGAAGTCGAGCAGCCGGCGACGCCGAGCAGCGCCAAAGCGCCCGCCCCGGACAGGACGGCGCGGCGGGAGAGAAGAAGATCGGTTTCGATTGCGTCGCCGTTTCGCGGCGGCGTCGGACCTTGCGGCAACTCACCCATATACCCAAACCCTACGCTTCGGCGGGAAGCACGGTCCGGCCGGATAGCAGGCATTTTCATCATTCATGGTTGATAAAGCGTGAATGCCTTGTGCTGCTTGCGTTTGCAAAAACAAAGATTCGGCCCTTTACATTCTTCGGGACCCAAGGATTTATCCTCTTCTTTGAGCTCAAAGGAGACGAGCATGTCCTTCGAAAACTGGGCCGCCTTCGCTGCCGCGTCGACCGTCCTTCTTGTCATCCCGGGCCCGACCATCCTTCTGGTCGTGTCCTATGCGCTGGGCCAGGGCTGGCGCACCGCCTTGCCGATGGCCGTCGGCGTGGCACTGGGCGACTTCACCGCCATGACGCTGTCGATGCTGGGTATCGGCGCGCTGCTGGCGGCTTCCGCTGGTGTCTTCACCGTGCTCAAGCTGATCGGCGCCGGTTATCTGATCTATCTCGGCGTGAAACTGTTCCGCGCCGGCGGCACGCTGAAGGCCGAACCACGCACCGACGCGGTGTCGTCGGCCAGGATGATGGCGCATGCCTGGCTGGTCACCGCGCTCAACCCGAAGAGCATCACCTTCTTCGTCGCCTTCCTGCCGCAGTTTCTAGACCGGCATGCGAATTTCTGGACGCAGATGCTGGTTTTCGAGACGACCTTCCTGGCGCTCGCCTTCGCCAACGCCTTCGGCTATGCGCTGATCGCGGCACGCGCCCGCAACGTGGTGCGCAATCCCAGGGCGATCCGTATCTTCAACCGCACCGGCGGCACGCTGCTGGTCGGCGCCGGCATCGCCACTGTGGCGATGCGGTCGGGCAACTAGCCCGGTTCTCTGGTCGCTTGGCGCCCCAGCAGTTGATGCTCTAGGATCGGCGCCGGTGCGGCGATCCAGGGACGAGGCATGATGATCAAGGACGACTTCGGCCTGTCATTGTCAGGCGCGACACAGGGCGGGCTCTCTTCCTACGGCCGAGCTGTGCATGAATTGCAGTGTTTCATCGGCGACCCGGTCAACTCCGTCGATCGCGCCATCGCGCAGGACCCCGGTTTCGTCATGGCGCATGTCTTCAAGGGCTACCTCTTCGGCCTTGCTACCGAACCGGAGGCGACGGCCGTGGCCAGGGCCTGCCACGAGGCGGCGCTGCCGCTTGCCGCGACACCGCGCGAGCGGGCGCATGTCTCGGCCCTCGGCCACCTCGCCAACGGGCGCTGGCATCAGGCCTCCGATATCCTGCGGGACATAGCGATCGATTTCCCGCTCGATGCCGTGGCGCTCCAGGTCGGACACCAGGTCGATTTCTTCACCGGCAACGCCCGCATGCTGCGCGACCACATCGCCCGCGCCCTGCCGTCATGGCGAACGGACATGCCGGGTTACCACGCCATCCTCGGCATGCAGGCCTTCGGGCTCGAAGAGATGGGTGAGTATGCGCAGGCCGAAAGACTGGGTCGCTCAGCAGTCGAGATCGAACCGCGCGACGGCTGGGCGCAACATGCGGTGGCGAAACCCAGCGCGAGGCGATGCGGGGCAGTGACGACAACGCCGGCTTCACCAGGGATGTCGGCCATCCCCTGACGCTTGCGATCAAGGCGTTCGGAGAGGGCAACTACGCCGAAGCCATCCGACTGATCCGGCCGATCCGCGCCATCGCCCATCGCTTTGGCGGCAGCCACGCGCAGCGCGACGTCATCGATCTCACGCTGATCGAGGCCGCCCTGCGCGCCGGCGACGCCGCGCTTGCCCAGGCACTGACGACGGAGCGCGCGACGGCACGCCCGGACAGTCCGCTGTCGGCGCTGTTTTCTCGACGCGCCGCCGATTTGTCAGAGAATTGACCCGGAGCGGATCTTGCCTTAAAAACTGCTCAACCATATTTTTCGGGATCCGAAAAAAATAAGAACGTGGGAGGAAGCCATGTATCTCGGCCTCGACCTGGGCACATCGGGCGTCAAGGCGCTGCTGATCGATGCCGGACAGGGCGTCATCGGCTCCGGCCATGGTACACTCGATGTTTCTCGGCCGCATCCCGGCTGGTCCGAGCAGGATCCCCTGCACTGGATACGCGCCTGCGAGGAGGCGATCGCCGAACTGAAGGCGTCGCATCCCGGGCAATTCGCGGCGGTGAAGGGCATCGGCCTGTCCGGCCAGATGCATGGCGCGACCTTGCTCGATGCGGCCGATCATGTGCTGCGCCCCTGCATTCTGTGGAACGACACGCGCAGCCATGTCGAGGCGGCCGCGCTCGACGCCGATCCGCGCTTCCGCACGCTCACGGGCAACATCGTCTTTCCCGGCTTCACCGCGCCCAAGCTCGCCTGGGTCAAGAACAACGAGCCCGCTGTCTTCGCCAAGGTGGCGAAAGTGCTTTTGCCGAAGGATTTCCTCCGGCTTTGGCTGACCGGCGAACATATTTCGGAAATGTCCGACTCGGCCGGCACGTCCTGGCTCGACGTCGGCAAGCGCCGCTGGTCCGCGGACCTGCTCGCCGCGACATCGCTTGACGAGAACCATATGCCAGCGCTGGTCGAAGGTACTGCAAAGGCTGGCGCGTTGCGCGCCGAACTCGCATCGAAATGGGGCGTCGAAGCTGGCATTCCGGTGGCTGGCGGCGCGGGCGACAATGCGGCTTCCGCCTGCGGCATGGGCACGGTCGGCGCCGGCCACGCCTTTGTTTCGCTCGGCACGTCGGGCGTGCTGTTTGCCGCCAACGCGTCCTATCTGCCGAACCCGGCAAGCGCGGTGCACACCTTCTGCCATGCGCTGCCCAACACCTGGCACCAGATGGGCGTCATCCTGTCGGCGACCGATTCGCTCAACTGGCTGTCGGAGATCACGGGCAAGGGCGCAGGCGAACTGACATCGGAACTCGGCGATTCCCTGAAAGCGCCGACCGGCGTGTCCTTTCTGCCCTATCTCTCGGGCGAGCGCACGCCGCACAATGATTCCGCCATTCGCGGTTCCTTCACCGGCCTCGCGCATGAATCGAGCCGCGCCGTACTGACCCAGGCCGTGCTCGAGGGCGTCGCGTTCGCCTTCCGCGACAGCCTGGAGGCGTTGAAGACGGCCGGCACGACCTTGACGCGCGTGACCGCGATCGGCGGCGGCTCGCGCTCGCGCTACTGGCTGAAGGCGATCGCCACCGCGCTGCAACTGCCCGTCGACATCCCCGCCGACGGCGATTTCGGCGCCGCCTTCGGTGCCGCCCGGCTCGGTCTGATCGCCGCGACGGGCGCCGATCCCCTCAGCGTGTGCACGGCGCCGAAGACCGACGCCACGATCGAACCGGATTCGGCACTCGGCGGCGCCTATGCCGATGCCTATCACCGCTACCGGGCACTTTACCCGGCGGTCAAAGCAGTAACCGCGTGAGCAGGCGCCAGGCGCCCCCCT
>NZ_VFTI01000052.1:0-28829 GCF_006439515.1 Mesorhizobium sp. B3-2-1
CTCTTCGCGCTTCCGGCGCACACGCGCACGGCACCTGCCTGATCACCAAATGCATGCTCGGCGTTTTTGACACGGACGTTGATCTCAGGCGCGAATTCCTGTCGTCACTTCCGGTGTGACGATTTCGGGAACCCTTGTTGTCGAGACCCATCTATTGAAGGGCAAGGAGACTGCTAGGGCAAGGAGACTGCTCATGTCGTACGTTCGACGAGACGCCACCGAAACCATTGCTGCCTCGGATGAACTGGAATTGGCACAGCGCGCCATGGCAAATGACGGCGCCGCCTTCCGCACCATCATCAAGACGCATAACCAGCGGCTTTACCGGATCGCGCGCGGCGTGGTGCGCAACGACAGCGAGGCCGAGGACGTCGTCCAGGAGGCCTATGTCAGGGCCTTTGCCCATCTCGAAAGTTTTCGCGGCGACGCCTCGCTGGGCACGTGGCTGTCGCGCATCGTCATCAACGAAGCGCTCGGCCGGCTGCGAAAAAGACGGCGAACGGCGGCGACGCCGGTGAATCCGCAAGCCGAGATTATCCAGTTTCCCCTCAACCCAACCGACGATCCGGAGCGGACGATGGCGCAACGGCAGATCCTGGCCCTTGTCGAACGGGCGACCGACACCCTTCCAGATCTCTACCGGATGGTGTTCGTGGCACGGGTGATCGAGGGCCTGAGCATTGAAGAGACGTCAGAACTACTCGGCGTGCGGCCCGAAACCGTCAAGACCCGCCTGCATCGCGCCCGCGTCCTGCTGCGCAAGGCGCTGGACGACCAAATCGGGCCAGTGCTGCTGGATGCCTTCCCCTTCGCCGGCCGACGCTGCGAGCGGCTCACCGCTGCCGTGATGGAGCGGCTCGGCCTGTGAGACTGATCCTCGTCGAATTCAGCTGATTTTGGCGGGAACGTTTGCCGCTACCCAGCATCCAATGACCGTCAACTGAGAAAGATGCCCGATGCGATTTTGCGCGTGCGGGCGAAGGAGGATCTCATGCTTATTCGTCACACTGCCGTCCTGGCCGCCTTGCTGCTGCTCGGCACAGCCCCGCTCGCGCAAGCCGCCGACAAACCAACCGACCCGCAGATCGCGCACATCGCCTATACTGCCGGCGTGATCGATGTCGAGGCGGCCAAGCAAGCGCTCAAGAAATCGAAGAACAAAGAGGTGCTCGCCTTCGCCAAGGACATGGTGCGCGACCACGAAGCGGTGAACAAGCAGGCGCTCGATCTCGTCAAGAAGCTCAAGGTGACGCCGGAAGACAACGCCACCAGCAAGGCGCTCACCAAAGCCGCCACGGAAGAGCGGGCCAAGCTCGCCGACCTAAAGGGCGCGGCCTTCGACAAAGCCTATGTCGCCAATGAAGTGGCCTACCACAAGCAGGTCGACGGCGCTCTCGAAACGCTGCTCATTCCTTCAGCCAGCAATGCCGAACTGAAGAGCCTGCTGGAGACCGGCCTGAAGATATTCCAGGGCCATGAGCAGCATGCCGAACATGTCGCCAGTATGCTGAAATGAGACCGGCGTTGATGGTGCCGAAACGGCATCTTTGGTTTCCACTGGCGCTGACGTTCATTGCAGCGCCGGTGAAGGCCGAAACCATTCAGGTCACCATCGACAAGCTGGTGTTCTCGCCAGCGACGATCGAGGCGAAGGTAGGCGACACGATCGAATGGGTGAACAAGGACATGTTCGCCCACACGGCCACCGTCAAGGGCGGTTGGGACGTGATGATCCCGCCGAAGAAGTCCGCAAGCTTGACGTTGAAGGCTGCGGGAGCGGTCGACTATTTCTGCCGCTTCCACCCCAACATGAAGGGCCACATCGCGGTGGCGCCGTAGCTGGAGCGTGGGATCGTGGCGCCGTGATCCCACAATTGGGAAGATGCGTCGTGACCAACCCAGTTGCATAACCAAAGACCGCGCTTGCCTCTGCGGGCGGCCGCAACTTCGGCACCATCGAGGTTGGCATGCTCGCTCGCGCGCCGCGGCATCGCAGCGAGCTTCGCTATGAGGTGCTTGCGCTCGACGATTCCACCTCCGAGTATTTTTTGTGAAGTCGGAAAGCATCTCGATCGCTGAAGCTCAATCCGTCGCGCACCCGTCCCGGGACGAATCGTGCTTTCCGAGACGTTTATCGGATAGGCAACGCTCACAACCTGGCGCCTGACACCGACGCCCGTGAGTAAGAAACCCTTTGGCGCAGCAACGGTTGCACCGTTTACCACGCCTCGGGAGACAGAACATGGCCGCCCACGCTTATATCAACCGGATCGCGACAGCTGTTCCGGAACACGAAGTTCATCAATTCTACCTGCGGTTCGCGGCCTCCATGCTGGCAGACAATCGCCGGAGAGTTTTCGAACGGATGGCCGGCCTTGCCGGCATAGAGAAGCGCTATAGCTGCTTTGCGCCCGCCGTCGATCCTGAAGGGCCCTTCGTCGATCGCGCCGGAACCTTCGCCCGCGGCGCGTTTCCCGGAACCGCGGCGAGAATGGCGATGTATTGCGATGCCGCGCCCGACCTGGCGCAAAAGGGCGTCGACGGATTGCACCTTGGCCACGACGCGTCGCGCATCACCCATCTCATCGTCACCTCCTGCACCGGGTTTTCAGCGCCAGGCATGGACCTCGAACTGGTCAGGCGCTGCGGCCTGCCGGATGGAGTCGAGCGCACGATGGTCGGGTTCATGGGCTGCTACGCGGCGGTCAACGCCCTCAAACTTGCCCGCCACATCGCCCGCTCCGAACCGCGGGCGAAAGTCCTCCTGGTCAATATCGAACTCTGCACCGTGCATCTCAGGCAAACCACCGAGTTGGAAAAGCTGCTGTCGTTCTGCCTCTGGGGCGACGGCTGCGCGGCCGCACTTGTCACCGCCGAGCCGCCCGGCATCGAGCTCGACAGCTTTCATTGCCTCGTCGCGCACGAGCGGCGGGAACTCATGAGGTGGGACATTCGCGACCACGGCTTCGACATGGTTCTTTCCGGCCAGGTCCCGGCTGCAATTCACGAGGCGTTGCTGGGCAACCAGGACACCATACTCGACGGCAGGCCGACGGACTCGATCGATCTTTGGGCCGTGCACCCTGGCGGACGTTCGGTCCTCGACGCGGTCGAAGGGGCGCTGAAACTCGCGTCCGGGGCGCTCACGCCATCGCGCGAGGTGCTGCGCCGTTACGGCAATATGTCGTCGGCGACCGTCATGTTCGTGCTGCAGGAGATGCTGAAGCAGCCGTCGGGCCTGCTCGGCTGCGGCATGTCGTTCGGACCCGGATTGACGGCCGAAACGATGCTTTTCCGAACTGTGTCATGAACTCCCTCGCTCATCGCCGCCTTGTCCCGGAAATTCTCGACGGGCTCGCTGCCGACGATCCACGAGCGCGCGCCTCGCGCCAAGATCTGTTTCGCATCAACACGCTGATGTTCCAGGCGCCAATCATGGCGTCACTGCTCGGGAAATTTGTCCTGCAACCCCCGCGCAATATCCTGGAGATCGGCGCCGGCGACGGCACCTTCATGCTCAAGGTGGCGCGGCGCGTGGCGAGACACTGGCCCGCGGTCGAACTGACGCTGCTCGACCGCGTCGGCCTGATCGGCGACGGGCTTCTCGCCCAATTCGACCGACTGGGATGGAGGGCCGAAGCCATCACTGGCGACGTCTTCGACTGGGCGCAATGCGCCGCAGGCCGACGGTTCGACGCGATCACCGTCAATCTGTTCCTCCATCATTTCGACGACGCCGGCCTGGTGCGCCTATTTTCGCTGCTGGCGCCAAAAGCCCAATTGCTGTTGGCGACGGAGCCGTTGAGGGCGAGTTGGCCGCTAGCCGCCGCCCGGTTTCTGTGGGCGATCGGCGCCACCGACGTCACACGGCATGATGCGATCCAGAGCGTCCGCGCCGGCTTTCGCGGCCACGAGCTTTCCGGCCTCTGGCTTCAGGCCAACGGCAAGCCGTTAGAGGAACGCCGCGCCGGTCCCTTTTCCCACATCTTCGTCGGCGCCGGCGCCAATTCCGGTCTGAAGCGCGCATCAGCTGAGTAGCCCATGACGCGATTTTCGACCCATGATGCGATCGTCATCGGCGCCGGACCGGCGGGCAGTTCGCTCGCGCTGACGCTCGCCCGGTGCGGATGGGCCGTGGCGATCCTCGAAAAAAGTGTGTTCCCGCGCCGCAAGGTTTGCGGCGAATACATCTCGGCAAGCAACGTCGTGCTTCTCGATCGGCTGGAGATCGGCGACGCCTGGCGCGCCACCGCCGGCCCAGAGATCCGTCGCGTCGGCTTCTTTTCCGGCGAGGCCAGCGTCGAGGCACCAATGCCTCATGCAGCTCATGGATCGAGCGCGAAAGATGGCTTCGGACGGGCGCTGGGCCGTGATCATCTCGACTTCCTGCTCCTGCAGGCGGCGCGATCGGCGGGCGCCGAACTGTTCCAGCCGTACCGCGCCGTCGCCATTGAGCGGGACGGAGACATAAAAAGCGTGCGCATTGAGACAAGAGACGGGAATGCGGGCGACACGACGACGACGCTGCATGCGCCGGTGATCGTCGCCGCGCACGGTTCCTGGGAGCCGGGACCGCTGCCGAGCCAGCTCGAAAAGGTGAGCCGCCCTTCGGACCTGCTCGGCTTCAAGGCGCATTTCACAGGATCGTCGCTGGCGCCCGACCTGATGCCGCTGCTCACTTTTCCCGGCGGCTATGGCGGCATGGTGCTGGCCGATCATGGCCGGCTGTCGGTTTCGTGCTGCATAAGGCACGACATGCTTGCCTGCTTACGAGACAAGCATTGGCGGGGACGCGATGGCCCTAGACATGACAGCCATGTCTCAGCCGCCGACGCGGTCTCCCGCCACCTCACGGCATCGTGCCGGGGCGTGCGCGATGCCCTGGAAGGTGCGCACCTCGAAGGTCTCTGGCTTGCCGCCGGACCAATCCGCCCCGGCATCCGCTCCGGCTACAAAGACGATATCTTCCGTGTCGGCAACGCCGCCGGGGAATCGCATCCGATCATTGCCGAGGGCATCTCGATGGCGCTTCAGTCCGGCTGGCTTCTGGCTTCGGAACTCAAAGACGCGCCGCGCGGCAAAGCGGGACGCGAAGCTGTAGGCAGACGCTATGAAACGGCCTGGAGAGGATTGTTCTCGACACGCATCCATGTCGCAGGCGGCATCGCGCGCATCGCACTTGGCCCCGGCGGCCCTGCTTTAATGAGGACGGCCGTTCGCAATGTCCCGCAAGCGCTGACGTGGGGCGCGCAATTGAGCGGCAAGACACGCAGGGTTCCCGGTTTCGGCTGAAGCGCGCCGGCATCATTTCGAACACCCCATGACCGCGGACAGCCCCACGCCGCTTGGGCATCACGCCAGCCGGATTATGGAACATTACGCTACATCTGGAGTTGTAAATGTGTTCGGCTTTCTGCCGCCAAGGTCGGGCAATTGCCAGGCGCGGCACTAGCCATGCTTCTTGGAGACTATCCGCGCAGCACGGCAAGCATCGCCGGTCACCCGATCCATCCGATGCTAATCCCATTTCCCATCGCCTTCTTCGTTGCGACGTTCGTTTGCGATCTGATCTTCTGGCGAACGGGCAATCCGGGATGGGTCACCGGTTCGCTGTGGCTTCTCGGGGCAGGCCTCATCATGGCTGCGATGGCCGCTCTTGCCGGCCTGACGGATGTGTTGGGTGACGTTCAAATCCGCGATCTTCGGGCCGTATGGCTTCATGCAGGCGGGAATGTCGTTGTCGTGCTGGTCGAGCTTTACAACTGGTATTCGCGATACAGGCACGGGGAGGCGGGCGTGATCCCGGTTGGCCTCGTTCTGTCGTTGATCGTGGTTCTTATCCTTCTGTTCACTGGCTGGAAAGGTTGGGAAATGGTCTATCGGCACCACGTCGGTGTTGCCGACAGGCCGGACGAGCAGCGTTGATCGGCTGACGCTTGCCGGCATTTCGGAGCCGAAGCTTCCGAGGCGGATTGCAATCGAATAGAAAACGCCAGCCGAACTAGCGCTAGTTCGCACTGCCTCTGGTGTGTTCGAGCATCTCACTGAGGCGCCGAACAAGTCCTTAGGCCGCGTCACTCCTTCGCATCTTTCTAGTTTTAACACTCTACCCACGTCCACGACGACCTGTCGCATGGTCATGCCCATATGGAGGACGCCCTCTGGACCGAACGATCAACCTGGTGCTCGCCGAGCAGATCAAATTGCTGTCCAGCGGCGGTGACTGGCTAGGCTTCATGGCATTTCTGCCTGTGGGCGTGGTCTTTGGCGCCGCTCACGCACTCTCGCCCGGTCACAGCAAGGCAATGGGCCACCCATCTGGCCGGCTCGGGCGCCAAGGGGGGGCGCTCGCGGCGTGCTGGTCTCCACCACGCTTTCCGTCACACGTCACCATCGCGGTAGCCATCGCCGTGCTACCATGCCGCTGGTCTCGATCGCGCTTGGCGGCGTTGGCCGGGCGCCGCTACTGGAGGATGTCCGCCGCGAGCTGGCCGGGCTGACCGGCCTGTGGATGATCTGGCGAGCATTAAACCACGGCAACCATAATAAGCCTGAAGGCGAGCCGTCGGCTTCATGGCCGGCCTGATCCCGTGCCTGTTGACGCTCTTCGTGATAATCTTCGCGATTTCGAAGGGAGTCCCTGTCGCGGGACTGCTCTTTGCCGTCACGATAATGACCGGGGTGGCGCTGACCCTGTCCACGGTGGTGATTTTGTCGATCCTTTGCCGCGAACGGCTGGTGCACAACTTCGAACGCCGGCCACGCCTTTTCGCCACTATTTCCTCGGTATGGAAGGCGCGGCAGGGATAGTTCTTGCCGGCGTCGCCGTCTTGGCAGATCACGGCAGTTTGAACGATAGGTTCACGCTGCGGAAATCGGAGTTGCAGTCGCATTAGAGTTGCGCGGCTCATCGCTCTTCCGGCGGCTTAATGTGGCGGAAAGCCCAGAGGAAGGCAAAGTCATAGAGGATTTTGAGGACACCGCAGATCACGAGTGGCCAGGCTTCGAGCCCGGCAGCAAACAGCGCTCCGGCAATGGCCGGGCTCGCGGCCGCGGCGAGACTGCGTGGAACAGACGTGACGCTCGCCGCCGCCGGCCGCTCCGGCGGCGTGACGACTGCCATCACATATGATGAGCGGGTCGGCACGTCCATCTGGGATAATGCTGCGCGTGCGAGAAGAAACGCCAGCGAGGCGTGGAGGTTCGGCACCAAGGCGGCCAAGATCAAGCAAATGCTTGACGGGATGTGAGTGAACACCATCGTATTGACGAGCCCGATGCGCTTCGATAGCCACGCGGCGATCGGAAATGAAACCGCCGACAAAACACCAGACCAGAAAAAGAACATCCCTGCGGCCCAAAGCGAGAGCCCGAACTTGCTGAACAGCCACAAGGCCATGAGCGACTGCACGGCGAACCCGCCGGCAAATGCGTCGATGCTGAACAAGGCCGCCAGCTTGTAGACGATGGCACGCGACGGCCCAAGCGTCGCGGCGGGCCGCTCCTGAGGAGAGGTTTTCGGGCCGACTGGAATGCGCGCATACACCAGGCTTCCCGCCACGCCGAGAGACGCATAGAGGACAAACATTGCCTTCAGCGCCGTAAGCCGCGAAATCCCAATCGTCACCAGGAAATCGGGGCTGGTTGCAGCAAGGGCGCCAAACGCTGCCGCCAGGGCACCCAACAGGCTGTAGCGTGCGAATGCCTTCGTGCGGTCCGCATCCGCAACGAACCGCGACAGGACCGCATGCTCCAGCGGAACGAAGATGCTCACGCTTCCCGACGAAGGATTGATTGTGCCCAGGAAGGCCACGAGCAGAACAAGTTCATATGTGCTCGATTGCGTATAGGCCAGCCCGGTCGCGATCATCAGGCCGGATGAAGCTAGGAGCAAGGTGCGCAGGTCTGCCCGCACCGCCAGGAACCCGATGCCGAGCGTCAGCAGCGCCGAACCAAGGAGTGCGGCGGTGGCGACAAAGCCAATCTCGAGAGGTCCAAGCCCGATTGAAGCCAAGTATACCGGCAACAGCACGGCCGCAAAGCCATCGCCAAAGTCTCGAAAGGCCCGCGCCGCGTAAATGTCCGCGGCGCCGCCTCCTTCCCTCTCGCGACCGGGCTGCTCGAGACCGCCCGGGCCAAGGTGGCTCCCTTCGGACTTTTGAAGGGATTGTGTCAAAGGTCAGATGCCCGTTCTTAGGTGCACTTGATCGAGTGCCAACTTCAGTCCCTTGGTCAACTTGCCAACATCGTCATTTGCCCAGAAATGCATGAAGAACAGCCGAGGTTGATCATCGAGCATGTGGTTATGCACGGCCGTTACCTCTATACCACTTTCGCGCAAGGCTTTCAGCACCGGGTTCACTTCAGAGGCGATCAGAACAAAATCGCCGGTGATCGCGGCTTTGCCGCTGCCGGTAGGCTGGAAGTTGATGGCAATCGCAGAGCCCATTGCGTCCGGCACTTCCATGCCATCGTCCTTGATGGTCTCCGCGCGCGGGATGCTGACCTGATAGACCCCGCTATTGACCTTGCCCTTGTGACCAAGCGCCTGGTCGATGATCGACGTATCGAGATCAATTGACTCGTAAGCAGCAGCGGTGCCCGCCGGCACGGCAGAAAGCGGAGTCGCACTCTCCTGCAGGGCTGAATGCAGCGCCGTGGCCAGCTTTTTCGGATCGCCATGCCCCAACACGTGCATGTACATCGTCTCCGGTTGGGCGCGCTGCAGGTGATTGTGGAGCGCCGTGACCTCTATGCCGCTTTCAATCAATTTCATCATCACCGGGTCGATCTCGGGCACGGTCAACACGAGATCGCCCATCACCATGGCGTCGTGATCGCCCATGGGTTTGAATGCGAGCCAGGACCCGAGCGCTAAGCCCGGTTTGAGTTCCACACCATCAAGAGTGACTTTCAGGTCGGAACGAGGCAGCCCGACCCGGTAAACGCCCCCTGGCATCTCCGTACCCGATTTCCCGAGGGCTTGCGCGACCGCCTTCCAATCAGGTGCGGCGAGGGAGGGTTGGACTAATCCAAGGCAGGCCCCGAGCGCGAGGCCGACTACGATTTTTGCATGCATGATTTGCTCCTGTGCTCAGCCCCAGGTGCCCAAATGGAAACGTCTGCCGTTCCGAAACATCGCCGCGCTCGCGGAATCGTGATACGCACTCCGCCGATTAGGCCGCCGGCTTTGTCGCCGGAGGCCAGCTGTGTGTTTCGCCTTTGCGCTGCGATGCCCAGGCATAGAGGGCGTCATGACAATGAGCCCGTGCGTC
Source organism: Mesorhizobium sp. B3-2-1 (assembly GCF_006439515.1). NCBI lineage: Bacteria > Pseudomonadati > Pseudomonadota > Alphaproteobacteria > Hyphomicrobiales > Phyllobacteriaceae > Mesorhizobium > Mesorhizobium sp. B3-2-1. The sequence continues at coordinate 9,276 of NZ_VFTI01000052.1, forward strand.
AAGACGTCATGGTCGTCGGACGTCACGTCTCGAAGTCCAATTGAGATCGCCAGCAGCCCGGCCGACTGCGGAGTGAGGTCGTGCCTGTCACTGTCTGCGCCACGCACGATCGCGGCAATCGTCACGTTGGCGGGGTCGCCATCAAAGGCAAAATTTCTGCAGATGGCGAGCGCATCTATCGTCTGCCAGGGCAACGATATTACAACTTCACAATCATCAACCAAGCCAAGGGCGAACGGTGGTTCTGTTCGGAAGCGGATGCTGCGGCTGCTGGGTGGAGGCGATCCAAGCGGTAGACCTCTTAGTGAGCAATTGTCTAGCAACTAGCCCGGGCTGTCACGACCTGGCGTAAGCACGTCTTCCACTTACGAGGCGCTGTCGCTATCCTTTACGGCGCGATCATAGGCCCTGCGCCGTAGGTATCGCAGATATGCACGAGGCTCGTTCTCTGAATGCTCGTCTGAGAGCGCCAGGATCCCGCGATAGGAGGGCTCGCCCGGGATATCGGACAGAAGCAAAAATAGCTGCGAACGCGCATCTTGTGGATCGTCGGTGAATAAGGCTCGAGTGTGATTATACGCCTTTTTGTAGCAGGTTTAGGTTCAGCGCACCGCATCCGCAGCGCAGTGCTTCCTTCTTTCCTCTATCCGGCGAAACGAAATAGATCTCGCTGCACTTGTCGCACGTGAAGGCGTCCGCAAATCCGCGAAAGGCTGTCACGACTGGTGCGAAATCCGATCGGTTGAGGTCCGCCCATTCGTTGAAGTGGACGGCCGTGTTGATCTGCCAGTTGTCGTAACCTGTTTTGATCTTGGCTTCCCCAAACCCAGTTTCGATCGCGTTGATCAGGTCCAGGCCTTCCTTCTGGTTCCAGGAATTGGCGGTCGCCTTTGCCTTCTTCAGCAGCTCGCCGAGCGCGCTGGTGGCGCTGGGCAGGAGATCACCAAGCATGGATTGAGCATCGCCGCGGAACTCCACACTGGCGCGCAGGCGGTCGCAAGCCTCCTTGGCAAAATGCTCAAGATAGTGACGCAGCAGCGCAGCCGCCGCTCTTACATCGTTTTTTGCCAAGTGGGCATCCAACTTGGCCCAACGTCACGATCATCCCATTCGGCAGGACCCAGATCGACGGTCCAGGTTCTAAAATGCGCGAAGTTGCGGCCCTTGATGAGACCCTCGGACTTCATGTGCCGCAACCAGATTTCGTCGTGGGTGGTGAAGATGAACTGCGTGTTCGGAAATCTCTCCTTGAGCAGGGCACAAACCTGACGGCGGTGGCCGGCGTCGACCGACATAAGCACGTCATCGAGCACCGCGAAGGTGAAGTTCGACCCCAGCAGATGGTTCATGAGCGCCAGGTATAGGCATAGTCCCATACCGTCCTGGTGGCCCTCGCTGTGATAGGCGCCTGGCGGAAAATGTCCGCGGCCATAGAAATCGACGTCAAATGCCAGCCTGCCTATGGAAGGCATGAGTTTGGCGGTGAATGTGTTCTCATCATCTTCATTGATCTTGCGATAGTAACTCGCGAAGGTAGTCTCAACGTCCTTGTAGATCTTCTCCAGGGCGGCCGTTGTCACCGTTCCGTAGGTGCTGGAGATCCTGGCAGCGCGTTCAGCCCGGAGCTTGCCCGCCGCGTGTTTCTGCCTTGCGATGCGCAGCTGCTCGAGGCGTTCTTGCGCCAGAATAAGAAAGTCCCGTGCGGCGTCCTGCTTGCTAGGTTCTGGAATCGCGGCGATCGCCTTTTCAAGCGAGGTCAGTCCCGTCCCCAATTGCGGGGCAGTGTATGGCGCCGTCAGGACCGCAACCGTATCGTCGAGAGGCAGCAGCTTTTGCAGCTGCTTGTATCTGGCACGAAGAGTTGAGCGGAACTCGTCTAGTGCGACGACATCGATCTTCGGAGAGAAAAGACCCGCTTGATCGGTTATCGTGGTCAGGGCGGTGCCTGCGGTAAACAGATCGTCGAGAACCGGCTTAAGTTCGGCTTCGAGCGCGGCGCGACGTTTGCCCAGATCGTCAAGATGAGTCAGTTTCTCGGCGAGATGCCCCCGAAAAGCATCAGGCTCGAAGGGCGTATCGCATACCGGGCAAGCCGTGCCGTCGTAGAGTTCAAGCGCGGATTTGAGAAGAGATTCGCGTGACAGTCCGTCCAGGCTAGCAGCGTCCTTACCGAGTTCGGCAGCACTTGCGCTGGCGGCGGTGCATCGTTCCCTGAACGAACTGGCGGCAAGCGTCTCCAGTGCTTGCTTGAGGGCGGCCAGATCTGTCGCGGCCTGTATCTTCGGGACGCGGCCTGGGACACTAGTGGCGGTCATTGCAAGACCGTCTTTGAGCGAGGTGTCGGCGTCCAGACCGACCAACGGCGCGAGGCCAAGCAGCGCGCATTGTGGGTTCACCACGTCGATGACCGTTTGCTTGCTGAGTACGGCCACACCGAGAGCGGCGATAAGGGTCTTGACTGCATCTGTCTCGGCTCGCTGCAGCCCGGGAAGTTCCCTGGTGCAGGCATTAGCGATTTTCTGCAGCACGCTCCGAAGCTTCTCGATGTCCTCGAGCCGCAGAAGGGACTGAACCTCCTTTGATCGCTGGCCTGGTTCGGACAAGACGTAGCGGATCAGCTCGCGACGTGAAAGCGCAAACTCCGGATGGAGGTTGACGCTCTCGAATGTGGCAAGAACATCCTTGTCGGCCGGCGTGATCTCAGGGGCGCTCGCGGACTTTACCGTACGGCGGATTTGCGCCTTCTTGTTGCCAAGGGCAGGCATAGTGACGTCGAGGGGATCCGATCTCGCATCTGCTGAGCCTCCGTGAATCGTATTTCTCTAATCCAGCCAAGGCCGCATATTCAACGTCACCATCCGTACCCGTGGAGTAGCGCACGAAAACTAACACCGGGAGATTCGAAAAACTCGCATTTTAACCGTCGCTAAAATTCGGCGCGCGTATCTGGCATTTTGCACGATCACCCGGTGCCAGACGGCACAGGCCAGCCGTATTCCTTCCCAAGACAACGGAACACCCCTTGCCGAGAAGAAAGTGTGCGCGCATCGCCGCTGATCACCCGCTGGTCATCACCGCGAGGAACACCGCGTGCCATCGGTCCTGAGCTAGTTTCAGAACAATCTTAATTGACTTTGTAACGACCGTTTCACAGCCTTTATCTAAAGAAGCAGTGCCAATCTCCAATGAAACAACATGACGCCTCGCACCAAGCGTATTCTAGGCAAATCAATAGTCGTGACGATCATTGCAATCGTCGCGACCTTTGGCCTGTCGTTCACGGCAAGAATCGCCTTACACATGCCCATCGATTGGCTGAGTTGGGTTGAGTGCACCCTCATCCCCATCCTGATTGGAATGCCCGTCGGGTCCTATATCTTCGCTCAGTCGGAAACGATCCAGGACACATGTGACAAGCTGGAAATGTCGTATGCGGCCCTGAGAGAGACCCACGACAGGCTGGCGTTCGTCACCAGCCACGACCCGATGACGGGGCTTCTTAGCCGCAGTGGATTCATGGCAACGATGGACAGAAAGCGCGATGAGGGTGAATACGACACCCTTCTTCTTGTCGACCCGGACCACTTCGCCTCGTTCAATGACAAGCACGGACATTCCAAAGGTGACGAGGCCCTGGTTCGAATCGCTAAAGCGCTTGTCTATCTGACACGCCCGGGCGATTCAGTTGGGCGCCTTGGTGGCGAAGAGTTCGGGGTTCTGCTGAAGGGGGTGCGCGAAGTGCAGGCAATGACCATGGCGGAGAACATCCGCCGTCTTGTTGAAGGGATTCCCTGGGTTAAAGGACCACAGGATGATGTAAAGGTGACTGTCAGCATCGGGGGTGCGGAGATCCCTCCCGATGCAGATACCCAGGATGTTTTTCGCACAGCAGGACGATGCCTTTCTGAAGCGAAACAGCGCGGCCGGAACCGCGTTTCCTTCGACTTTGAAGCAGCCAAATTGCGAGCCGTAACACCATAGCCGACCTCGGGCCTGTTCCTTCGGGTGTTACGTCGCCGGAAGCGGTTCGAGGCAAGCCGCGAGCGTTTGGTGCCGGCTGCGCCCGCTGGGGGGCTGGGCGATACGATTTCCAGAGTCCGGAGCACTTCCAGATGGGTTGTCGCCAAGCGGACGAGCTTTGCAGCTTCGGCCACGAGGGCCATGCCTCTGATGGTGTTGCCAAGCCGCCTTCTGGCCGATAAACGCCAGCGCCGGATAGGAATTGGCGGCGTATCGCAGGCGGCCGTGACCTTTTCGACAATGATGCTCACAAGGAAGCAACATGAGGCGTCAAACGCGACCATTCATCCTGGAAGTGAAGTGGAAGCGTGGCATCCAAAAACAATCCCGATCCATTTGGGGGGATGTTGATATTTCAGCGGCCGTTGCCGAGACAAACCGCGAATCGGAGGCGCCAGAGCTCCCCAATTGTCAGACGATTGACTCCAACACAATCTCCGCCGATCCTGAGTATCTGTTCAAATCGCAAGCGGAGATTAATATGCCGGATTTAAATGGCGCTGAGGCTGCAGCATCCCCCTCTGAAACCGCTGCGAAAGCAGAAAAGCAAAAGGCCAAGAGAAGAGTTGCGCAATCGCGCAAGTCGAAGCCCGGCAAAACATCGCCTGCGCAGACCAATGGTGCCGTCGCCCAGACTCCGACGTCGGGCACGGCTGCAGCACTTGGAAGCGGCCGGAAAATCTACTCGGCCAAAGAGCGAGCCGAGAAGCTCTCCGAGATGCAGAAATCAATGAACAGCGGCGCCACTCTGAAGCTGGCCGCAAAGCAGGCGGGCATATCGGAGCAGACCTATTATCATTGGAAGCGGGCGTCAGCACCTGCAGCCCTAAGCGACGATCTGAAGGACCTTCTCGCGCTCGAGGACGAAAACAAGCGGCTAAAGGCACTTCTCGCAGAGCGCCTTCGCAAGGAGAACGCGGATTTGAAGATGAGGCTCGGCTTGGTGTAGGATCACTCTTGAGCCGCAGGCTCGCCTTGGTCGCGGATTTGCCCCACAGGCGATCGACCGATCCATTGTGACGAACGTGTCGTGCACGGTTGCCTGGACGTAGAGGCGGTTTGCCGAAACGCACGTCTGGCCGGCCTTGCGGAACTTAGCCTGGATCGCCCCGTGGGAGCACATCAATCTGACAGGTCTCTACACCTCCGGTCGCTGAGACTCCCGGCTGGGCTACGGCGAGCCGCATGAGTTCTCAGTCCGTTCGGCCTTAGCGTACGATTTCGCACTGCTCTTGTTCTGGCACCGCCTATGGCTGGCGGTCGTCCGGCCCCCGGTTAACGTCGTTCAGGCGTGACTGTCTGGCAAGGATCGCGAAGAGAACTGCGAACCTTCCGCCTCGACATTGAAAACGATGCTCGCCCTAAAGACCAAATCGCCTCCCTCATCGCACCACCATCACCATCTTGTGGTGCTGAAGCGGCTGGAAGAGACCGGCAGCGTAGCGCCTGGCCAATGGTTACAAACCGAAGAAGCTATCGGGCGCGTGGCGCGACTGGCTGATCGAGCGCTGCCGCGACCAGGACTTCACCTTGCGTGGCCTTGTGGCCGAACTGGGCGAGCGCGGACTGAAGGTCGATTACCGCTCGGTGTGGGAATTCGTGCACGCCGAGAAGCTCAGTCACAAAAAAAGACGCTGATCGCCGCCGAGCAGGACCATAGCTATCTCGAAAGCGTGACCTAAATTGTCGGTCATCTGGCACCAGCACCAAAGGACAACGGCCCGGCCCGCTCATCGTGTGACACAGGATTTCCGCAGGCCGGACCGCACGCCGGCTTTTGAGGGCACGAGCCGGTGAAGGCCGAGCATGTTCCTAAGTGGACCTGTTCGCAATGGCATGTCCGAATGCGTACAAAATTCCCGTGCCGCCTGTCATCGACCGAATCCTGTGATCCGGTTGGGTGTACAATCGCCGGCTTAACGTCCTCTAGGCACGATGGTGAGCTTTAGCGCGAGGGCTTGCCGAATGATCTTGGCGGCTTCCTCTGTCGTGATACCGCACTTGCGAGCATAGTAGGCGGCTTCCGTTTCAAGCTCGCCTTCCATCGGGTAATCCATCACCTTCTTTGCTTTGTGCTTGGCCTTCTTACCCATAGCACGAATCATACCACAAAAACGATGCGCCCCGAACAAGGCAGCGGGGCGATTGTTCCGTCCGTTACCTCCTGACGATCCAATCGATCAAGGCCGCGTCAACGCGCTCGCACCCGGTGAACTCGTAAACGAGGCTTTGAGCGAGTGCGCGCCATTCACGCTCCGGTGTCTTCATTTCGAAGACCAAGTCCTTAAAGACCTTGCGGAGGAGTTGGCCCAGTCTCGCGTTGCCGGTCTTTACCTCCATTCCTCCTGACACCTTTCATTTTCATAGGGGCACCTTTGCCTATTGGTGACCGGCGTTGCCTGGCCTCGTCAGCGTTGCTCCGAGGGCGGGGATGATCCGACGATCGCTGGGGACTGAGCAAGACGCATGTTTAATGCCGACTCGCGACCATCCGTGGCATCCGGCTGCCGCTTGATTCCGTCCTTGGCAAGGCTCCTGAATAGCACCTCGGCCAAATCCACGCTTGGGCGGTTTCTTACCCTTGCGCTTTCCGTCGATCATGGGGCTCAAGGCTCCCCGAACTTCGACGGGTGGAACTTTCGTCATCTTTTTGTCGATCAGCAGGCCCGCGAAGGTCAGGCGCCGGTGGTTTTGCCTTCAACCGGGGCCGATAGCTTCGCCGCAACGCTGCTACTTTTTCGCCAGCAAGCCGGCTTCGCGCACCAGCGATGACAGACTGCCCACGCCGAGCAAGTCAATTAGCTCATGGCCCTGGGTATTTGTAATGCCGGTTTTCCGCACAAGCCAGTCTACATGCCGTTCCTTTGCTGTTTGGAGCTGGCGGCGGCGCTCGTCATCGTCCTCGGCCATGGGGGCAGTCCTCATTGATCGCCCCAAACGCTCACCATGCTATTTGGTTCCGGCCTGTTGCAGCGCGGGTCGGAAGGTTCCGCACCGAGGGCCAGTTGCACGGCAGTGTCCGTCGGCCAGTTCATCCGGCAGGCGGCGGCTTATCGGCCGCTCAGCTTCGCGTCGCGGCCGATCGACCGAGCGGCGATCTTGTCGATCATGCAAGAACCACCTGTGGGGCCGTTCGGTGAACCATATGTCCGGCATCAGGGACGATATCGACCACCGAGTTCCCGAGCTCCGCGTGCAGCCGCAATGCCTCGGCCGGTGCGTCGAAAAGCTGATCTCGAACAGTGACCGCTCGAACAAGCAAAGCACAAAACGAACGGATAAGCGTGCCGCGCAGGTGACTTGCCGGAATGGGAGCTTTGCGTCCAGCTTTTCGATCAGGACTCGAGTTCGACGTTGCAGGGATTGCCCATGATAACCGCCTCGGTCCGGTGCTCGCGCATGGCCTCAGAGTGTGTCGTGCCAGTGCGCCTTCGTCTCAGAACCGACCAGCGAAATCATCCGAAGTTCCGAGCACCCAGGGACCAACCGTCACTGGTTTAGTACCAACGCCGCGGTAGTTCGGACCTCAGTCTCTTCCGACATGCAACGTCCGAAACAATACGGGAAGCTTTGTGAGTTTGGTTCCGGAAACCAGACGGAAACAATGTCCTGGCATGTTATCAAGGCCAAAGATTATACCGGCATTTTATCAAAAGTTTAGCGCACATCCTTCTTCTAATTACCCGGACACCGGTGAACAGCGTAAGCTGCCGCGCCGCCGGCGCAGCTGGGACAACTCGCAAGCGCGCTTGCCGTCTGCTTCCAGGAACATGCTTGGCTGGAATACGTTTGGTTATCCCGACTTTCAAAAGCGAGGGAGAAATCGCGTGATGGACTGGAGCAGATGCGTCGAGAAGCTGTTTCCAAGCAAGTGACATCCGCCCTTCCGTGGGTGGAAGGCACATCGGCGCTTGTCGTCATTGTTTTAGCGGTCTGCGCCATCGGCCTGATCCGCAGCAACAGTCAGCGAGAAACCGCCATTCTGCAAGCGGTCGGTGGGGATCCTGAACGTGCCGTACCGGCCATGATCCGCAATGGCTGTGGCGGATGTCACGAAATTCCGGGGGTGCCTGGTGCCCATGGTACCGTCGGTCCGTCCCTAAGAGGCGTTGCCGAGAGAGAATATGTCGGGGCATCGCGAACATCCCCGGACGCGATGATGCGTTGGATCAGCAGGGCGCGGGATGTCGATCCCAACACGGCCATGCCCAACACAAATCTCTCGCCCCAGGAGGCGCGCGACATCACCGCCTATCTTTATGCACGAACATGAGACGCGCTGACGGAAGTGCTGGGCGCAGTCGTTTTGCCAACAGAAGCAGTAGACCAAGGAGCAACCCGGCGCCTCCAACCGCCAGCGCCTGTCCCGCCAGAACCAGGACTGTCTGCGCCGTTGACGTGCCGGCCCGCATCTGACGCACGTCGGCCGCCGTAACGCTCGCTTCCGGATTTCCGAATTGCGCGGTTACATAATTTGCAAGTATCGCCACCTGGGCGTCGTCCAACCAGCCGCCGAAGGCCGCCATTGACTTGCGCCCCGCGACGTCACCAGCCTTAATGCCTTCAAGGATCGTCATGACGACATTGTCGGGCGCGGCCGCACCGGGGCTGGTGTTGTGGGTCAGCGATGGGGCGGAGCCGTCCGCTGATCCGCTTCCGTTTGCTCCATGGCACCCCGAACAGAGCGACCGATAGAGGTCACCGCCGGCTGCGGTTCCGCTGCCTTGCGCCTTGCTTCCAGCATTGTCCGCGATCGTGGGCAAATTGCCCCATGAAAAACGCGGCCGCTTTTCGTCTCCGGGTTGTGCGGGCACATCCCTGAGATGGGCGACCATGGCATGGATGTCGTCGTCCGACAGATGTTGCAGACTGTTCATGATTGTTTCCGCCATCGGGCCGCTTGCATATGCCTTTCCGGGCACGGCGCCGGTCTTGAGAAACCGGAACAGCTCTTCATCGCTCCAGCCGCCCACGCCCGCGATCTTGTCACTGGTGATGTTGAAGGCTTGCCAGATGCCGGCGCTGCCGCCGGCTAACTTGCGATTATCGTCCATGCCGAATGTCGCGTTTCGCGGCGTGTGACAGGCACCACAGTGGCCGAGCACTTCGACGAGATAGGCCCCTCTGTTCCACGCGGCGGTTCGGCTCCGATCCAGCATGAAACTGTCGCTGTGCAAGTTCGCGAGCTTCCACAGCGCCAGCGTCCATCGCTGGTTGAACGGAAAAGGCAAGATGTTTGCTGGGCGCGGCTGGGAGATCGGCGGCTGCGCCAGCAGATAGGCGCGGATCGCGAGCACGTCCTCGCGGCTCATCGCGGCGAAGCTGTCATAGGGCATGGCGGGATAAAGGTCGGACCCGCCACGCCTGACACCTTGCTGGACGGCTCGCACGAACTCGTCCCCGGAATAGCGCCCGATGCCCGTGTCGAGGTCCGGTGTGATGTTGGTGGAAAAAACGTCGCCAAACGGCGTCGGCACGCGATAGCCTCCAGCGAATGGGCGGCTGGGATTGGATGTGTGGCAGCCGATGCAGTCGGCCGCTCGGGCAAGATATTCACCCTTCTGGATTTCGCTCGCCCGCGGTTGCGTGCAAAGCGCCAACGACGCCACGGCGATCGCAACCGCCCGAGAGATGACGGTCGGGACCGGAGCGGCCGCGGCAGACAGAAGAGCATGCCCGCTACCGTGCATGGCCGATCGCCGGCTCATGGCATCCTCACAGTTCGCACCCGCTGAAGGTCAGCCCTGCCAACATTTGTGCCAGCATGACGAGCGTGAACAGCGCTCCAATGCCGACCGAAGTCATGGCCACAAACATGCGAGTGCGCGCCTTAAGGGGCGGGCTCGTGCCATGGCTCCGGTCCTGAATCGCGCGCCACGACAGCAGCGCGCCTGCCGTGGCGGCGGCGGAACCTATCAACGAGAACAAGGCAGTGGGCCAAAAACCGGCGTGGCATTGCCAGAACGCAGTTGAATAATCGAGCTGCAGCGTTATTGCCCATGCGGCTGGTCCACTGACCAGGCCTGCCCAGGAAACGCCGGTGCGGATCGCCTGCATCTCACATCCTCGGGATCCAGTAGATGATAAGATAGAGCACGACCCATGAGACGACCACGAAGTCCCAATAGAAGGCATTGTCCGAGACGTCGCTGAAGCGTCGGCCGGCTTTGCCTTTTTGCGTGAACATGAGAACCGCAAGGACGATGGTGTCCCCGACATCGGTAAGAAGATGCGTTGTGTGCAGCCCGAGCAGGAACCAGACGATCGAGCCGTAGGCGTTCTGATCCCATGAAATCCGCAGCGCCGGAAATTCCCAGATGCGCACGATCAGCGGAAGAATTCCTGCGACCGTCATGATGACCATGCCAAGACGAACCTTCGCGAGGTTCTGACGGCGCGCCCAAAGTTCGACCAGATGGTTGGGCACGATGCTCGCCAGCAGAATAACCAATACTGCCGTGCCCGGCAGCAGATCTGGCGCTGGCGCTCCGATCGGCCAATGCGGGGCCAGCACAGCCAGATAGAAGTAAGTGCCGATCGCCAGGGCAAAACCCGTCCCCTCAAGGGCGATGAAGGCCAGGGTTCCCCACCACATCGGGCTCGCCGCCCCGAAATCATATGTGGGCAGGTGGCTGACATCGGCGACAGGGCGCTGCCTCATTCCTCGTCCTCCGGTTCGCCTTTCGGCCAGAACCAACAGATGAAGCCAATCGAAACTGGTACAGCGCCCGAGACCACCGCCCATGGCGTATATATCGAACCGAGAAATGCACCGCCAACCGCGATGGCCGACAGGAACGGCCAAATCGAATTGTCGGCCGATGGCACTCTCAGTTGCGGCACCGCGTCGGCGACCGTGCCGGCGAGCACCTCGCGGGCATCGACGCGCAAGCCTTCGACGACGGGGAGTATGTCGGGCTCGGCCCAGAGCGGTTCGCGATGGGTTACCATCGGCAGCCGCGAAAAATCGTAGGAGGGCGGCGGCGAAGTCGTCGCCCATTCGAGCGTGCTCGCCTGCCAGGGGTTATCTTCGGCGATGCGGCCGTTGCGAAGGCTGAGCAGGATGTTCAGGAAAAAAAGCGCAAAGCCGGCGAACACCACCAGCGAAGAGAGGCTGATGAAGAGGTTCATCTCGCCCCAGCCGCTCGCAGGCGGATAGGTATAGACGCGGCGCGGCATGCCTTGCAGACCCAGAATGTGCATGGGGAAGAAGGTGAGATTGAACCCGACGAAGACCAGCCAGAAATTCCAGCGGCCGAGCCTCTCGGACAGCATGCGGCCGGTGATCTTGGGAAACCAGTAATAGACGGCGCCGAGCAGGGGAAAGACGGCGCCGCCGACCAGCACGTAATGGAAATGGGCAACCACGAAATAGGTATCGTGCACCTGCAGGTCGAGCGGCACCGAGGCGACCATGACCCCGGTCAAGCCGCCGACCACGAAGGTGACGATGAAGCCGAGCACGAAAAGCATGGGCGTGGCGAAGATCGGCCGGCCGCCCCTGATCGTCGCAATCCAGCAGAAGATCTGAATGCCGCTCGGAATGGCGATCATCATCGAGGAAGCGGTGAAGAAGCTCTCGCCGAGCTGCGGCAGGCCGGTGGCGAACATGTGGTGCACCCACAGGCCAAAGGAGAGGAAGCCGATCGCGACCAGCGACAGCACGATCCCGAGATAGCCGAAGACCGGACGCCGGGCGAAGGTCGGCAGGATCGCGGAGACAAAGCCGGCCGCCGGAATGAAGATGATGTAGACCTCGGGATGGCCGAAGAACCAGAACAGATGCTGCCACAGCAGTGCATCGCCCCCTGCGGCAGGGTCGAAAAATTTCGTGCCGACCAGCCGGTCGAGGATCAGCATCGTGCTCGACACCATCACCGCGGGCATGGCGAACAATATGACGAAAGCGGTGACAAGGACCGACCAGACATAGAGCGGGATGCGGTCGAGCGACATGCCCGGCGCGCGTTGTTTGAACACCGTGGCAATGATCTCGACCGCGACCGCGAGTGCGGACACTTCCGTAAACGTTACCATCTGTGCCCAGAAATCGGGGCGCTTGCCGATGCCGTATTCAGGTCCCGCGAGCGGAACATAGGAGAACCAGCCGGCGTCGGCGCCGGTTTCGAAGGCAAAGGCGATCCAGATCATCAGTCCGCCAAAAAGATAGACCCAGTAGCTGAAGGCATTGAGGCGCGGGAAGGCGACATTGCGGGTGCCGATCATCAGCGGCACCAGGTAGATGGCGAATGCCTCCATCACCGGTACGGCGAACAGAAACATCATCGTCGTGCCATGCATGGTGAACAGCTGGTTGTAGAGATCGGGACCGATGTAGCCGGCTTCGGGCTGGGCAAGCTGGAACCGCATCGCGAGCGCGGACAGACCGGCAAGGATGAGGAACAGGAAAGCCGTCACGATATAGCGCCGGCCGATCAGCTTATGATCGACAGTGACCAGCCAGCCGTAGAGGCCTTCCGGCGTTTGCCAGGCATGCGCCAGAAAGGCGCGCAGCCTCGCCTCCTCGAGGCTGGTGTCCCGCACGCCTTTCAGCACCTCCTGTTTATGCTCGGCCGCCTTTTCCGCGATGCCGCTCATTCCAGGCTTCCAAGATAGGTGACGACGGCGTTGAGATCGTCGGCGCTTAGGGCAATGCGCGGCATCTTGGCGCCAGGCTTCGTGGACTGAGGATCGGCTATCCAGGCAGCGAGCGCCCCGGGGGTCATGGCCAGCGTATCCGCAGCCAGTGCGCGGCGGCTTGCGACATGTGTAAGATCAGGTCCAAGCGTTCCGCCGGCCGGTGTGCCTCTTATTGTGTGGCAGAGTGCACAGCCGGTGGAAAGAAAAGCCCGCTGGCCGCGGCGTTCTTCATCGCTGGCGGGCGCATGCGCTGCGGCGTCCTGAGTGGATCGCCACGCATCGAAAGCTTCGCGGCTTTCCGCGACGACGGTGATGGCCATATGGGCGTGCTGATAGCCGCAGAACTCGGCGCATTGGCCGCGATAGGTTCCGGATTTATCGGCAATAAGGGTGATTTCGCTTGGCCGGCCCGGGATGAGATCCCGTTTACCGGCAAGGCTTGGCACCCAGAAGCTATGAATGACATCGAGCGAATCGAGTTCGACCTTGACCGGCTCTCCAACCGGCATATGGAGTTCGTTTGCCGTGACGATCGCTTGCGACGGCTCATCCTTGAGGTAACGGACCTCCCACCACCATTGATGCCCGGTCACCCGGACGGTAAGCGTTTCCGTTCCGCTCAGCGAAGCAATAGACTTGCCTGCGAAAAAGCTCATTGTCGTCAGTATGACGAGCACCAGAACGGTCAACGCGACGGCGCTTGCGACAACGCGCGTAAACCGACGTTCCTGTCGGACATCGATCTCAAGTGGCAAATGCGTTGTCCCGGCCAGACGGCGACGCAGAACCGCTGCTGCCAAGACCAGCATGACGAGCAGCCATGTGCCCGTCGCAACCGCGCTGAAGGACCAGATCAGGTCAAGCGTCCTTCGGGCATTCGCACCATGTGGATGAAGCGCGGATTGCCAGTCGCTGCATCCAGCCAAGATCAGCATAGGCGCTGTGCCGGCCCACTGTCCCGGCTGTGCCATGGGGTGCGGCATCAGCGGTGGTTTGCGCTTACGAAGGCGGGCCACCGGACTCTCGCACCATGCCATGAAGGATCCACCATCGTTGCCAAGGCCATAACGTGGTTGGTTGCAAAAGGATGCTTGGCAACGCTGCCGTCCCTGGAAAGGGCGCGAACTCAGGGAATACCTTGTCGAACCAAGGCGAGGGTTCACGGCGGAAGCGCGGCTCTAGACGATGGGCAGGTGGGAAGCGTGCCGCCGCCCGCTTGTTCCAATCCAGAAAGCGGCCAACAGCAGTGCGGCGCCGCCATAGATCACGCCGGCCGCGATCCACATCAGCAGGCTCACCAATTGCTGATCCTCCAGTGGGCTGAGGCCCCACAATTTCGAGCCGATGGCATTTTCCGGGTACCACAGCCTGGGCGAGACGACAAACAATGCCCCGAGCAAACCGGTGTGCAGCGAAGTGAAGAAACGATGCATGACCGCACCGCCACAGTCTTGCTCGCGACCGGGGCGAGGCAGCAGCACCCACCAGAACAGAAGCCCGGTGCCGAGAAAACTCACATGCTGGGCATAGTGCAGAAAACCTTGCTGGAGGGCAGCCTCAAACAACGCGGGAACATGCCAAGTCCATATCGCGACCCCGTGCAGGAAAGTCGCGACCACAGGGCGGCTCACGAAGGCCCAGATTAACTGAAGTATGTTTGTATGCCCAGCCACACCGAGCGTCCGGCGTAGCCGCACGGGCAGCGCCCACATCATCGCCGCCATCGGGCGGGAGGCCACCAGCAGTGGTGCCGCGACGGCCATCAGCAGTTCGTGCTCGACCATGTGAGCGGCAAACACATGTTCGCCCATTGCATGGATCGGGCTTACAAGGGCGGCTGCCAGTGCGGCCCAGCCGGTGAAAAACAGCAAGGCTTGCCGCGACCGCAAAGGACGTCCGCGTCCGCTCCGACGCCAGAGGCGGCTGGCGCCCGCAATGTAGAGCGAAACAGCCGCCGCGAGGGGAGATGTGATCGGAAACGCCAGCGTCCAACCAGCTTGCGGGGGGCCGCTGCCGTAGCAGATAGAGGTCGAGAAGAGTGCGTCGAAGCTCATGGGACGCCTTCGGTGGAATCGCCCTCCTGGATGGGTTTCGCTGCTCCAGAAAATTTTGGCGAAAACAGGTTCGCCTCCAATGCTCAATCCCTTTGTTTACGCACTTCCGGCCGCAACCACTTCGAACTTTCGCCGGAATTGCCTCTAGGCATCCATCATCGACTTCGCCGGCTCCCGGGTGATATTTTCTTCAATGCGTTCGTGCCCCGGCGTCTGTGGCAAGGCCTGGCGGAAATTCTTGGCATAATCGGACGGCATCCTAGGCGGCATCAGCGGCTCATAGGCATCGACCAGCGCTTCGATCACAACCGGACCTTCGGTTGCGAAGGCCTCGTCGAGAACGGTCTCGATCTGATCGGGTCGCTCGATGCGAAAACCACTTGCGCCCATCGCTTCCGCCGCCTTGGCAAAATCGATTGGCTGCAGTTCGCAACCGAATTGCGGGTTGCCCAGAAACATCATCTGCTCCCAGTCGATCTGATTGAGCATATTGTTCTTGATGACCAGAATCTTCAGCGGAATCTTGTAGCGCACCGCCGTCGAGAATTCCCCAAGCTGCATGGCAAAACCTCCGTCTCCGACGATAGCGGCGATCGGTCGACCAGGAAAAGCCATGCCGGCGGTGATGGCATAGGTAATGCCGCAAGCCATGGATGCCAGCGATCCGGACACGCCAAACGCCTGGCCGCTTCGAAGATCGACATGGCGGGCGGCAAGCTCCGTGTTCTGACCGGAGTCGGTGGCCAGTACCGTGTTGTCCGCCAACCTTTGACCGAATGCGGGCGATGGTTTGCGGCTTCACCGGTTGCGCCTGCGCGTCTTCCGACTGCCTCATCATCCCGCGCCATTTTGTCATGGTCGCCTGAGAGCGTTGCAGAAATTCATCGGTGGACTTCTGCGTCAGACGTTGATTGAGGGCGCGCAATGTCTCGGCAGCGTCGCCGACAAGGCCGGCCTCGACCGGAAAGCACAGGCCAATTCTCTGCTCATCGCAGTCGATCTGGACGCCTCGTGCCTGCCCCGGCTTCGGGTAGTATTCGATATAGGGAAAGGTCGAACCCACGATCAGCACCGCGTCGCAGGTTTCCATCGCCTCTTGCGAAGCCAGGGTGCCCAAAATGCCGATGCCGCCGGTCGTGTAGGGATGATCGTCCGGCAGCACCGCCTTGCCAAGCAGTGCCTTTGCGACAGGCGCCTGCAGCAGGCGCGCCGTATGTTCCAGTTCGGCGGCCGCGCCGATAGCGCCGCGGCCGGCCAGTATCGCCACCCGTGGAGCGTTGTTGAGAATGGCCGCGGCTTTGTCGAGTTCGTCCGCCAGCGGCATGCTGTGGCTGGCGAACATGTTCTGCAGTGTATGCGCCGGGCGATTGCGCTTGGAGCGCCTTGACGGATCGCTTTCCTGCTCCTGGACGTCACTGGCGATCGAAAGATGCGCGACGCCCTTGCGTGCCAGCGCGGTTCGGCAGGCGAGACTGGCGACGTTTGCCATATGCGCGGCATCAGAAACCTGAGCGTTGTAGACGGAAACATCGTTGAACACGCGCGTCAGATCGACATCCTGTTGCGTGAACGTCTCGATCAGATCGTGGAACTGCATACCCGTGATCGCCAGCACCGGAGCCTGATCGAGCTTGGCGTCGTAGAGCCCGGTCAAAAGATGTGTTCCGCCGGGACCGGACGTCGCCAGGCACACCCCCTCGCGCGATGTTTGATCTGGTCCCTTTACCGATTGGCGTGCTGAGAGACGGGCGGATTTGGTAATGGCAGGTCCTCGATCGTTGCTGGATGCTTGAAGCACTCCGGGCGTCAACTGCCGGCCCACGGCCTTCCCGCAGAAGAATGGCGCGGGGCGCACACTCTGTCGATGACAGATTCGCCGCCTGAGCAGAATCTCCGAAGAGTTGTCCTCAGCGCGAGGAACGAACCAAACTTCCATGCATTTAGCAGGGGCTGCGTTCGTACACTCTTTCTTCTGGGAGCTGGACCATTGTCATCCGGAGGCTACCTCTTGGCCGATCAGGTAACCAATGAACTTTCCATCGTTGACCTCATTCCCGCCCTCCGGGCTTTCGCGCGAACCTTCTGTCGCGTCCCCGACGATGCCGACGATCTGGTGCAGGAGACGCTGACCAAGGGGCTCGCCAACATCGACAAGTTCGAACCCGGCACACGCATGAAATCGTGGCTCTTCACCATCATGCGCAACACTTACTATACCCGGATCAAGATTGCTGCCCGGGAAGCGCCAGGCCTGCTCGACTGCGCGTCGTCCAGGCCGATTTCGGAAGCCACCCAGGAATGGAGCGTCCAGAGCAAGGAAGTGCACGGCGCCATTCAAAAGCTACCCGGGCACCAACGCGAGGTCCTGATGCTGATCGGCGTTCTGGGAGTGAGCTATGAGGAAACGGCCGAGATATGCGGCTGCGCGGTAGGTACGGTCAAAAGTCGGCTGAACCGTGCCCGCGCCAATATTCTTGAGTTGCTTGGGGAGAGTTCGCTGCAGACATTGATGGAAAGGCGAAACCATCTGTCGGACGGTCAGCTCGATATGACGGTGACGGCCGCAGATAGTCAGTTCTTCACGTGACGTTTACGTCTCTCGACCAGCGCGTTTTGCAACTCCATCGCCAGTTTGGTCAGCCGGTCCGGTATCCTTTCCTGCTCAATCGCAGATAGGAGAGAAGTGATCTCCCGATCCATAGCCAGACCGAATTCTGGGTTCACCGTATCATCCCTCGAACGAGACATCATATTCTCTGGACAATAGATGGCGATTCTTAATCCTAGGTGGCGATCAGCGAGTTCACCGATGCGGGTGCGGATCTGCCGGGGCGGTCGTTGAAACCGTCGACCGGCTGATGCCTTTCATTCAGCCCGAAGCGCGCGAAATAGTGAGAAATCAGGTTTCTCGGCATGGTCCACGAATACAGGATCGAGAACCCTCCAAGCCCGGCCGAGCAGGATTGAACTAGCCGTTCTGGTCTATCGCGTGGGGCGCGGGTTGGCGCCCGTTTTGCGCTTTGTGGCCGCTGAACCACAACCAGGC
The DNA here is from genome assembly GCF_006439515.1 of Mesorhizobium sp. B3-2-1. Taxonomy (NCBI): domain Bacteria; kingdom Pseudomonadati; phylum Pseudomonadota; class Alphaproteobacteria; order Hyphomicrobiales; family Phyllobacteriaceae; genus Mesorhizobium; species Mesorhizobium sp. B3-2-1. Next base: position 27,036 of record NZ_VFTI01000052.1, read on the forward strand.
GGCGATGATCACGACCGCCATGATCGCTATCCAGGCTATGAGACGAGGCATTGCGGAATCCTCCGTGCCAGCAGTCCATCCATCGATGCGGTGATCAGGACGGGTTGAGGTCGGCTCGCCGCCACCTCGTATTCCAAATCCCACAAGCGAGCCTTTGTTCCGCTTGAGTTGGTTTGTGTCGTGGCCGGCGGTTCCCTGTCACGGTGCATATCTTACGATCGGCACCCGTGCGATCGGCGTTGATTGACGGGCACGCGGGGCACACTAGATCAATTCATGCCGATCACGATTTGCTTCGGTTGCGGGGAGACTATTTTTGTGCCGCACCAAACGCCGGCTTTGACCTTCAGTGCCCGTCATCTCAGGCTGGATTATCTGTGCGCCCTGTTGCTTCTGGGCGTTTCGGCGGGATGCTCGTCTTCCGATCGGATCGAGCAGCAATCACAAACTGCGGCCTCCGCCGCACAGACCGTATCGATGGTGCTTGATGCCTGGACAAGCGGTGGGGCGCCGTTCGCATACACCGCCGGCACGCTGCAAGCGATCGGCAAGACACTGGCCGATGCCGAGGCGCAAATCCAATCGGCCGAAACGGCCGAACCCGCCGAGCAGGCTGCGTTGGCGGCAGCGGTCAAGGATCTGTCGGTCGCGGTGGCTCACGCCGAGGCGGGATTGCAGGCAGGCAATCGAGCGGGGGTCCAAAAAGCAAAACAGGATCTTCAGCTAGCCTCGCTCTCGCTCGCCACCGCCTATGCGAAATATTTGGCCCCGAAGCCATGAAGAAGCTCGTGGAAATATCGCTCGGCGTCGTTACCAGCGTTGGCGGCTTCCTCGAAGTCGGATCGATGGCGACTGCCGCGCAGGCAGGTGCGACTTTCGGGTTCCAACTGATCTGGGCCGTCGTCCTCGGCACCATCTGCATCATCTTTCTGGTAGAAATGGCCGGCAGGTTCGCGGCGGTGAGCCATCACACGATCTGCGACGGCATCCGCGAAAGATTTGGCTTCAACGTCTTTGTGTGGCCGTTGCTTGCCATCTTCTTGCTCAGTCTCATGGTGCTCTCCGCCGAGATCGGCGGCGTTGCCATCGCACTCGAACTTGCCACCGGCATAGGCTTCCAGTGGTGGGCGCTGCCGGCGGTCTTTCTGGCGTGGCTGCTGCTCTGGAAAGGCACGTTCGGCCTCATCGAGAAGGGCGTGTCCATGCTCGGCCTGGTGACGTTGTGCTTCGTCGTCGCGGCCGTAATGCTGAAACCCGATTGGACAGCGGTCGCAACTGGCGCCGCGCCTTCGCTGCCAGCCCACGATGCCGCCAGTTACTGGTTCATGGCGGTCAGCATTCTCGGCGCCTCGATATCGCCCTACCTGTTCATGTTCTATTCCTCCGGGGCCATCGAGGACCAGTGGGACAAGAGCTATCTCGGTGCCAATCGGGCCATAGCGGGACTGGGGATGTCTTTCGGCGGCACCATTTCGGTCGGCGTGCTGATCGTGGCCGCCCTCGTGCTGGCGACGCACGGCATCGACCAGGTGGACGATTATCACCAGTTGCCGTTGATGCTGATCCCGGTATTCGGCTTCTGGGGTTTCGTCCTGTTCGTAGTCTCTCTCGCCATTGCCTGCCTCGGCGCTACACTCGAAGTCGGGCTGCAGCAGGCCTACATCGTGGCTCAAGGTTTCGGCTGGACGTGGGGCGAGGACCGCAAGCCGCGCGACAGCCCAGGGTTCAGCGCGGTGTACACGGTATCGTTGTTTCTTGCCGCTATCCCCATCATGCTTGGTCTCGATCCGCTGA
>NZ_VFTI01000053.1:0-16645 GCF_006439515.1 Mesorhizobium sp. B3-2-1
AAGAAGCGCGGAACGAAACCGGGCCGCAGGACGGATTTCATAAACGATCCTGCAGTTATCGCGCGACGAGAACAGGCGTTGGCAAGGTTGACCGCTGCCGAGTGTGATGGCTTTCAAAGCTAGACGCGGGCTAGCATCTCCACTTACGCGTGCGACCGCTTCGTCGCCGCCGATATCCTGCAATTGCTTGAGCGCCTCGCCTTCCAACTGCTTCATCCGGCGGAGGGCGATGTACAGGAAATTCCCGGTGCCACATGCGCGATCGAGCACCCGCACTGATGCTAGGTGCCCAAGCAAGTCTTCAACCTCGTGAATGGCGGCCGCCTTTGAGCCGTTGCGAATCGCACGCTCGGCTGCCGATTGATGGCCGATCCAGTCGTTGCTGAGGGGTTCGATGAGCGTGGCATCCACAACCCGTTCGACATAGGCGCGGGGCGTGTAATGTGCGCCGAGACACTTAACGAAGGTGTAACGGCACCGGAGGAAATCCGGCGCCGCGTGTTCTGGATCAGCAACACCATCAGGAAAGTGACGATCGTGGTGCCGGTGTTGATGACGAGTTGCCAAGTCTCCGAATAGTGGAAGACCGGACCAGTTGCACCCCACAGCAGAACCGACCCCAGGCAAAGGGCAAAAGCCCACGGCTTGCCATGGCATGAGCGACGGCCGCCGCCATGCGATTGAACGCTTTTTCCAAGGGATGGGACACAAAGGGTGCAACGAGCCCCGGCAACCTGCCAGGGCTCGGCGGATGCTGGACCGAGGGAAGATCCAGCCGCTGACCGCCGCTATGCGGCCTCGGCCGCTATATTGACGGCGGATTCGGCGAGCTCGGTGAGCGCCGCGTCCGTTTCCTTTTCCTCGCCCAATGTCTGGTCGAGCAGGTTGACTGCCTCGGTCAAGCCGAGTTCGGAAGCCCACGTCCGGAGCGTGCCGTAGCGTGAGATTTCATAATGCTCGACGGCTTGGGCGGCGGCCAGCAGGCCGACGTCGAGCGAGGGCGAGCCCTTGTACTCCTCCATGATCTCGGCGCCTTCTTCGGTGATGCCCATGATGGCGGCGCAGGTCTTGCCGACGGGCTTCTTGTCGATCACCTCGAACACTTCCTCGAGCCGCGCGACGTGCTCCTCGGTCTGGACGCGATGCTTCTCGAAGGCCGCTTTCAGGTCAACGCTCTGCGCGGCCTTTGCCATCTTGGGCAGCGTGGCGAGAATCTTCTTCTCGGCGAAATAGATGTCTTTCAGCGTGTCGTGGAAAAGTTCGTTGAGGCCTTTCTTCGAGGCCGCCTTCGTCGTCGCCATGTGCGCATCTCCTGGTGGGGTTGGATCATTCTCAACACGGTCGCCCGCAAGTTGTTCCGAGCAGATTTTTGGCCGGCGAGGGCCGTGAACGATCATTTGTTATTGACGAGGTCCGCGCTGATCTTCCGGCGCTTCGACTAGGCCCAGGATTCCAGAATTTCGTCCACCGGAGCGACTTCGACATGGTGGGAATATCTTTTGGTGAACAGCCTCACGATACTGTCATAGGCTTCGTCGGAGGTGCTGCAGATCGCATCCTCGGCCAGCACCGTCCGAAAGCCGAAATCGATGGCTCCAAGCAGGGTCGCCAGAACGCACATGTCGGCCTCGCCTCCACTGACGACAATGGTGTCGACATCCTCCGCGGTGAGCGCGCGTTTCAACCTGCCTCCGAACCAGGGCGAATAGACCGGTTTGTCGAACTGTCGGGCCGGCGGAACGAAATCCTTCAGCTCCGGCGCCAGCTCGATGACGTCCGTCCCCGCTTTTTCGAGTGTCATCTCTGCCCAGTGTTGATAATACCCGCGCCACTGGCCATGCCCGTCTCCTGCCCGTAGCGCCGGAATGAAGCGGGTGAAGATGGTTCGCCCCGGCCGCCTCTCGGTGAGCCGAAGCACTTTGGGCAGAGTCTGGGGAAACCACTCGACCGCCCACGGCCCGGGAGGCATGAACATGCGCTGCATGTCGACACAGATGTGCACGGCGTTTGGAGGAATGGGGCGCAACACAGGCATCCGCCGTTCACCGGTCGGCGAATTTTCGCTTGAAGGATTTCATCCCTTTCGTCAGCGAAAGCTTGGCCTCGGCAGCGTCCTGCCAGCCCTTCAGCTTGATTTTCTTGCCGGTACCCAACACCGACGAAAGGAAGAATTGTTCTATTTCCCGGCGAAGATCCTGTGAGACATCGGCGGCAGCCACTGGCTCGTCCGGCGCGTCTTCCTTGTGAGGGCAGAAGATATACCTGTCGTTACGGACCTTCGTGCCATCGGGATCACGCTGCTTCACCCTCAGTGCGCCCAGAAGGTCGCACTTGATGACGACGCCCGGCGCCGCGGCCGCCTGGTGGATGACCAGCCCGTCCAGCGGATCGCCGTCATCGCCCAAAGTCGAAGGTACGAAACCCCAATCGTAGGGATAGGTGTTCCCGACAGGAAGGAGCCGAGAATATTCAAACACCCCGGTCTTCGGCTCATAGGCAAGCTTTGCAGCGGACCCGCGCGGCGTTTCAACGATCACACGAAACAAATTTCGGCAGGTTGCCGGGAGTCTCAGATAGTCCGCCATGGCCAAGCTCGATCGCAGTCAGGTTTGGCAAGAGAACCTTGCAGCGGCGCGAATGTTCCCTACCGTCCTTTGCCGCCCCAGGGCCGTTCGCCAAGCGGCGACGCCGGGGTCTTATTTTTCCGCATCGCCGCCTCCGGCGATCCGAACGGTGACGCTCAGGAGTATGGCGACCGCACCGTGCTCATCACCATATCCACGACGGCGTCGATCACCGGCGGCGCCATCAATCATCTTATCGATGGTGACCTCACAGACCCGTCGGGCGGTGTCCAATTCTTTGGCGGCGAGTCGACCAAGGATTCCAAGTTCGATTTGGGAACCGGGAAGATCCTGACCGGTCTGCATTGGCTTCAGGATGGCACGAATTCGCACGGAACCTGGGTGTTTGAAGGTTCCAACGACGACAGCACCTATACAGGGCAGGGCAGCAGCTTCACGCTTGGCGGCGCGCTGATAACGGAAGTGACGTGGTCGAATTCCACGGCCTACAGATACTACAAGCTTCGGCAAATCTCTGGCTCGACGTCCACGCAGGTCAACCTCGAAACCGAGTTCAGGATCACCTGATCAGAAAAAGAACGAGGGCCGGCGCGACGAAACGCCTTTTCACAGACCGCGCCGTCATGGCTTCGGGGCTGACTATGCGCGATCCGTCAGCCGTCGCGGGAGCACATGGAACATTGTTGCGTCGAAAAACTTAGGCGGTTGCACTGTTGTACTCCCATTACAGTGCGTTCCCACGACTGTTGACTGGCCCGCTGCCATGCCCCCTCCGGCAGCGGGCCTTTTTATCGTCCGGTCGGGAACAGCCCCATTAGTCGCAAGTTCCGGCAAAGGCGGCGGCGCGTCCGGGTCTTTCGCGACGCTGGCCGGCCCGCGCCCTCCTTTTGCGGGGTGGGGCGCGGGCCTCAGTGGAACATACGTCAGAGACAAAGGTCGGGAGCCAGCCGCCTACTCCGGGCGGCCCTCCACCTCCGTCAGCTGCCCGCTGGCTCCGGCCGGCGGGCTTTTTGTGCGCTATGTGGGAACTTGGTATCTCGCGGCAGGTTCGAAAGGTAGCAGCCTCCCGTGCTGCTGGTCAGAGTCCCTCCTGGCCGGGCCCGCTTCCCCTTCCTGTACTGCCAGGAGGCGGGCCCACGGGGTTCGCCGGCCGGGCGGGAACATTCCGGGCTAACGACTGTTGGACGAACTTAACAAAGAAAGGTCGTCTCATGTTTTCCCTGTTACGCGCGCTTCATGTCCATGCCGCGAAACGCGGCGATGGGTTATTGCCGAAGCTGTTGACCATGCCGCAGTGGCCCCAAGAAAAGCCCATGAATGAGAATTCCGCCGCACCTGTGGAGCCGCCCGTGACAGCCTTACCGGCCACGCAGGGCACCATGACGGAACCTAATATCCCCATGCGCCGGGGCTTTTTCACGATTGTACGCGACTAGCGTCCTTCAGAAAATTCCCGTGACAATCAGTATGATCCCAATCGTCGCGAGGGCCATGACGAGTGCCATGGCTATCGCAAAGGCATGACCGAAATTGTCAGTCATCTGGGCACCAGACGCAACGGACAACGGCCCGACCCGCTCATCATGTGACGCAGGATTCCGCAGGCCGGGCCTTACCGGCTTTTGGAGGGCAAGAGCCGGTGAAGGTTGAGCATGTTCCTAAGCGGATCTGTGCGCAATGGCATGTCCGAATGCGTACACAAATACCGGTCTCTTCGGCTACTTTTTTGCCAGCAAGAGGGCTTCACGCAATAGCGATGGCGGACTGCCTACGCCCAGCAAGTCGATAAGCTCGCGTGCCTGGTATGGGTGATACCGGTTCTGTCTACCAGCCAATTGACGTGCTTTTCCTTGGCGGACTGATGATCGCTCTCGCGCTCGTTGGGCACGGCTTTCCTCCCGTTGGGGCGAAAGCCTGATGTTCTCTTCCAAGCGTCCCGATTGCCAGAATTGTGCGCAGACGACCAGATGACCCTACGCCTTCTTTGGGTTGCTGGCTACGTGGCGCCGCCCCTGTCGACCAGCGGCTTCTTCCTCGTCGGCGCCTTGTACGCGTTCACCAGCCTGACAACTGAGGCATCCACCGTGATGGGTATGCCCAGGTTCACCGTCACGCGCTTTCCGTCGAGTAGGTGCGTCACGTTGCCAATCAGCTCGATGTGCTGCCCCTTCTGAAGGTTCGACGTCATGTCAATGATCGAATGGGGCTGACCATAGGACGGGATGGAAACGCTTACGCGGTCGTCAGTGACGCGCCTGCGCACGGTCGCAGTTATCGCAACCTCGTCGCCGATGTTGATGCCCTTCGCCATGCCAAGAGTCTGGAGCGGGCAACAGCTTCGTCAAGCGAAGGCTAATATACGGACCCGGAACCGAAACCGCAGATCGAGCTTATGATTCAATGAGCGCGCGTGGCATCGATTTCCTGCATGAATGGATCGCGAACAACACCCCCGAGACGGCGAAACCAGACGTCATCTGCGTGGATGAACTTACCGATAAGCTAATTGCGGATGCCAAGGCGATCGGCATCAAGCGGGTCGAGCTCGACGAGGAAGTGGACAGCCTCTACCGCACCATCATCGAAGCGATAGTGCATCACGAACATGGTCGGCCTGAATGACGGCGGCTCGCCCCCGACTGTTGCTATGTCGGGTGGGGCGGAGGAATTAGGTATCACTGACGGAACAACACCTGGCCGGGGGCGTTACCGGGGCTCTAATGTTCGACTTGCATTTGTTTCCGCCCTGTCAAGGTTCTTCATCAACAACAGGAGAGTATATTGAAAACTACCCTCATCCCCGCCGTCGCCGGCCTGGCCCTTTTGGCTGGTCTAGGCTTTGCCCTCGCCGACGAGATCATCGTCACCCCGGAACAGCAGACCGTGGTCAAGGAATATGTCCACAAGCACAAGATCGCTTCGGTCAACGTGCTGGGACTCGAGCTCGGCATTGGCTCGGCGGTGCCGGACACGGTTGAATTGCAGACGGTGCCTGACGTCAAGTATCGCTATGCTGTCGTCAATGATCACACCGTGCTGATCGACCCGAGCACCCGCAAGGTGATCCAGGTAATCGAGTGACCTGATGTTCAAGCCTTAACCGAAGCTTTCCGCCATCTTTCGGTGCCGGAAAGCTTCGGCTTTGACGTGGGCTTTGTGAACATGAATCCAGAGCCCGCACTTTGGATGCTCGGGCACCGCGCGTTCCGTCGGACGGCATGAGCGCCTCCGTTGCGGTTCCTTCTTTGCGCGGCCGGAGGCTTCGTCAAGCGATCGCTAATGTGAGGTGGTGCCTTTGAGGCGACCCGGCTGCCAGGAGGGATCTGGGGGATACATCCACAGCAGCCGGGTCATGCCGGCGATCCTTGCCGGCGGCTTATCATGGGGCTTATATTAGCAACAGCGCAAATACCCATTCGGTATCTCGAATACCAAATAAGCATAGCAAGGCGGCCCGATCTAACCGGCGGGTGCGCGGAAATGTGTCTAAAGCCGCTTGCTCCGGGTCAACGGGCCTTTTTGCCAGCGTATAGGAACCTGATATTCGTCGGCAGGTTCGAAAGGCGGCAGCCCCCCCCGTGCTGCTGGTCAGGTCTCCCCGAAGACTTGGCCGGGCCCGCTTCCACCGCCAGTGAGGCGGGCCCACGGGAACTGTCCGGCAGGTGCGCTTGCGCAACGTCTCCCGGCACGACTTCAGGGAAGACAATTAACATTTGTAAGTGACCTCACGAGGCCGGCACGCGACGATTGGTGGCGTGTGTTGGGGATCATCCATAATGTCGGACAAAGGGAATGGCGGTGGCCCGTTCGAGGCCGCAATGGTCGTGATCATGGCATTGGCGGCACTCGGGATTGCCGTGATCTTCGCCACAGCCGCGTTGTGGCCCGGATAGCTTTGGGCCTAGGAACAGCGGCCATCTTCAGAAACACTAGATGGAGAGCCGTTTTTTGTTGGCCCTGATTTTCCTCCGATAGACGCCTGCGACCTTGCCTGCGGAGCCGGTAGCGAAGAGCATGCCGGCGAGCGCGGCCGCCTCGACTTTCTCAGTGACCATTTGCTTCGCTTCCCGCCCTGCCAATTTGCCTCCCCCGGCAATCCGTAGCGTTCGAAGCCAGATCACCTGTTGTGCTTCCAGCGCCGACGAATAAAAATCGAACCACGGATTGAACATCGGACCCTCCAAATTGGCTCAGGAGAACGAGTGCGTCGAATGTCGGTTCCGAACTAGCCAGCATTGCCGCACAGGCATTGCCCAAATTCAGGCCACAGCCGCCGCCAGGACCCGAACGGCGCCTCGGCGGTGTAGGAGGGCGGCCGACGAGAAAGCGCGCTGGCGGCGCTACCTCGGCGGGGGCGGGGTATTCGAAATCACCCAAACCTAAGGCGAAGACCGCTTGGCTCCAGCGTTCGCACTGCGCTGAAATTTCGGGAGGGGGGATGTCGCGAAAATCGGGCTGTATGGGGTCAGGACAAGAGCTGTTCAAAATCTTGCGCTAAGAGCGAACGGATCGTGAACTCTATGCTGCTCGACGGATTGAGGTCGGAAGTCTTAGCGATCGGAATCCTTCAGGCATTTGATGCTCCGCGTCCCAAGTGTAGATGCCGGTCAGGTTGATGTGCTCCCAACTCAACGGCGAGATGTGCTTCAGCAGATGATCCGGAATCTCGCGACGTGCACTGCGCAAATGGGCAACCGCCCGCTCTATGTAAACTGTATTCCAATGCACGATCGCGCTGACGACGAGGTTCAAGCCTGATGCGCGAAACGCCTGGCTTTCGAACGACCGATCGCGGATTTCGCCGCGCTCATGGAAGAAGACGGCACGCTTGAGCTTGTGTGCCGCCTCGCCTTTGTTGAGACCGGCTTGGCAGCGCCGGCGCAATGCCGGACTTGAGTACCATTCGATCATGAAGAGGGAACGCTCGATGCGACCGAGTTCCCGCAGTGCCCTGGCGAGTTGGCTCTCCTTTGGCGATGCCGAGAGCTTCTTCAGGATGGTCGACGGCACGACGGATCGCGTCGTGATCGACGCTGCCAGGTGAAGCAGATCGTCCCAGTGGTCGAGAATGAGCGTGGTGTTGATCGGTGCTCCGATGTGGTTCGACAGTGCCGGGTATGCGTCGCCCTTCTCGAACGTGTGGAACTTACGATCTTTGAGATTGCGTAACCGAGGTGCGAAGCGTTTGCCGATCAAGGCGAACAATCCGAAGACGTGATCGCTGGCGCCGCCGGTGTCGGTGAAGTGCTCTTGGATATCGAGGACCGTGTCCTGATCGAAAAGCCCGTCGAGTACATAGGCGGCCTCGCTTTCGGTCGGACTGATCGGCAGGATACTGAAATAGCCGTACTGGTCGGACAGGTGGCTGTAGAACTTCGATCCGGGCTCGCTGCCGTAGTGCAAGTTGATATCTCCTCGCTTGGCGGCGCGGTCGCTTGCGCGGAAGAATTGGCCATCCGACGAAGATGTCGTACCGTCGCCCCAAAGTCGGGAATGCGGGTGTCGGGCATGCGCATCCGTCACGCACGCCTGAGCCGCGCGATATGTCTCTGAACGGGCATGGAATGTGCGCATCCAGCCGATCTGGTGTGCGCTGATCCCCTTGGACGCGCTCGCCATCCGCTTCGGCCCGAGATTGGTCGCATCCGCCAGAACGCCCGCCAGCATGGCCGAGACATTCCTGGGGTTGTCACCCGTGCGAACATGCGTGAAATGATCGGCGGAGCCGGTCCACTCATGCACTTCTCGTAGAAGGTCCGGCACCTCGACAAGCGGATAGAGCTCGCTGATCTCGGCGTTCAATTCTTCGGCCGCCGCCGGTACCTCACCGGCATTCGGCGTAACGATCAACGTTCCCCCTTCAAGACGAACACCTTCGAGCTTTCCGGACCGCGCTCTATGCGCCAGTCGCTTCAGGTTGAAGTCGAGCATTTGCCGCGCTTCGGCCAGCCATTCGGCGGCATCGCCCAGTACGCCCAGTCCGAGGCGATCCTGCTCCTTCATGGTGATGAACGTTGATCGCAGCATCAAATGCTCGTCGATCGGTCGGAAGGATCGACTGCCGTCGACCCAGATGTCCGCTGATCGAAGCCTGTCTCGCAATGCGGCTAGTGTTGCAATCTCATAGAGGCGGCGATCAGGTCTTTCCTGCCCGAAGATCAGCTTCCGATCGGCTTGGCTGAGGTGGGTGACTGGGACGGCCTCCGGCAATGTCCGACGCTTCTCCGAATAGAGCCGTTTCAGCACCCCGACCGCGGCAAGAAGCGGGTCATAGCGGCGCGCCGAGCGGAACGTGAATGCCTGCAGGAAGACGCCGGCGTACTTGTTGACGGTCGCATATTGTTCGGCTGCCACGGTCAGAGGTGATGCCTCGTTGACCTCGACCATCGACTCAAGTTCAGGCTTCATCCGGAGCAGCCGATGCCAACCAACTTCCTGATCGAGAACCTCCAGTGCATTCCGACCATAATGGTTCGCGAATTGCAGGGCGGTGATCGTGTTGAGAAACATGCGCAGCGCCTTGGCGGTGTCCGTACGACCTTCCATATGCCGCTGTTTCTTGCGGCTGTTGGCTTGCGAGAACAGCCGACCCATGAGCTTGATGAACATCGTTACAGCATCGTCGGTGAGCTTCTGGCCGAGTTTGATTGCTTGAGCCACGATCAGAGCATGACGGCGACTTGCGTTGAAGTCGTTGGCCAGCCAGGCCGGCGTGGCGTTGCCTTCGCGGATCATCTGATCCCAACGTCCCGAAGATATGCGCGCTTGAAATTTCGAGTCGATGTCCAGCGTCCGCAGGAATGCGATCCGTTCAGTCAGTCCGACCAGGTTGGATGCACCCGGCGCTTCTGGCGCCGATCGCAGCCAATGAAAGCGGGTTTGGCCGATCGCCGGGTCAACCTCCAGAAGACGGTCGAGGCCTTGTAGCCTATCAGACGAAATGCCTTCGATCAGGGTCTTTTCTGCCCGCCGACGAGCGATAGCGCGAGCCGCGAGCCCCATCCGCTCGATAATATTAGCCGCCGGGAGCAGCGAATTTCGATTGCGGAACTCCGCCACAATGGCGCCAGCAATCGAAGTACCGACGTCTGTTGTTGAGGCCATCTCGATTGCCGACAGCAATGCGGCACGCCGATCTTCGGCTGTTGCGTTTCGCTTCTGCAGGTAACCCAGGAGGTGAGCAATGTGATTGCTGCGGGTCTCCTCACGACGGGCATACAGCCTGAATGGTCGAGCTTGCGCCTACTTGCTCGGCAACATAGTCGAGCATCGCGCTCGTCGGGCCACTTTCCACTCCACTCCAGAACGGTAGTGGCCAAGCCTCTGTCCAAAGCGGCCCAACGGTACAGGAGGCAAATGGCGTATCCACAGCGAACATCCGGATGTTCACTCTCCGTTCGACCTTAGCGCAAGATTCTGCACAGCTCTTGTTCCGGCCCCTAAAAGGGCAGTGTGGAATTTTGAGCCTAGGTACCGAGCGGGCGAGTGCCCGCTGGCCGGACATCTCCCGCTGCCTGGTGACCTGCAGCCAGCAATTGCTCGGCGACACATATGATTTAGCGCAAACAAAGTCAGTTCGCCGGCCTCATATCTGGAAAGCACCTGACGAAGCTTATATTCCACCATAGCGTGCCTTCGAACCTTACAAGCATCTCGAAGAAACCGCTTGTTTTGGCCAGTTCGATCGGCTTTCATGACGGCGCTTGCGAGAGTACCAGAATGCATTGGATAGGAAAGATGACCGCCGGCTTTCGAACTAGCCGATGCGACGGCAAAATTGATACGCCCGAATTTGGGCACTTAATGTCGACTGGGGAAATCCTTGGGCTAATACAGAACGTTCAATCACGACGCGAACCTGTGTTCGCGATATCGTGAAGCTTACGGCTGATCAGGATCGCAAGCCGATCATCGTCGCTGAAGACGTCCGCAAGACCTATCGGTCCAATGATGGCCGTTCACACCTTGCGCTTGCCGGGGTCACCACTGCAATCGGGCATGGCGAGGTGCTCGTCATCTTCGGACCTTCCGGCTCCGGCAAGAGCACATTCCTTCGCACGATCAACGCGCTGGAGAGGATCGATTCCGGGCGGATCGTCATTGATGGCGTTTCGCTTTCTGAACCCGGGGCTGACCTCAACAGGCTACGCGCCGACGTGGGTATGGTCTTCCAATCATTCAATCTGTTCCAGCACCGAACGGCGCTCGACAATGTCGTGTTGCCGCAAACCGTGGTGCGTCGCCGTTCACGGACGGAAGCGTTGCGTCGGGCACATGAGCTGCTCGACAAAGTGGGCATAGATGATCGCGCGGGGCACTACCCCAGCCAGCTGTCCGGTGGACAGCAGCAGCGCGTGGCCATCGCCCGCGCTCTGGCCATGGACCCCAAGGTGATGTTGTTCGATGAGCCGACCTCGGCGCTGGACCCGGAAACCGTCACCGGCATTCTCGACCTGATGAAGGTTTTGGCATCATCTGAAGGGATGACGATGGCGGTGGTTACCCACGAGATGGGCTTTGCGCGTGAAATCGCCGACCGCATGCTGTTCATGGACGCCGGATTGATCATCGAGGAAGGCACCCCTCAGCAGATTTTCCACTCGCCAAGGCAAGAGCGGACAAAGGAGTTCCTCAATCAGATACTATGATGTTGGACAATGTCAGATCGCAATCAACAAGGAAGAAAAGGGAGAGAGAAGATGAAGAACAGTTTCAATACCAGATTGACCGGAGCAGCCGCGACCTTGGCGATGATGCTGGCAGCCTGGTTCACGCTAGCGAGCGTGGCGCACGCCGACGAAATGGACGATATCCTGAAGCGGGGCGAACTGGTCGTCGCCGTCCAGACGCAGGGTCCGCCGGTCAGCTTCGTCGATAAAAAGGGCGAGCGCACCGGCCTTGCCGTCGAGTTCGCCAAGCAGATGGCTGCCGATCTCGGCGTCAAGGTTGTGTTCCAGGATTACGACTGGAAAGGCCTCATTCCGGCGCTTCTGGCTGGCAAGGCAGACATGATTGCCGGCGATATGACCCCAACCCCGCAACGGGCGGCGCAGCTTTTGTTTTCCCGGCCGATGTTCTTCAACGACACGCTGGCCTTTGCCGCGAAGGATTCGCAGTACAAGACGTGGCAGGACCTCAACAAGGAAGGCGTGACGGTGGCGGCGCTGCAAGGCAGTACCTACGCCGATGCGGTGACCAAATATCTGCCGAAGGCGACGCTGAAGGTGTTTGCAGGCGGCGGCCCGGCGGTAGCGCAGACCCTCACCATGGGGCGGGTCGACGCGATGGTCGGCGGGCAGGATTATAATTCCTACGTGCGTCAGTTCGAAAATCTCAAGCCGCTCGAAGGCATAATGACGCGGGAGCCACTGGCCTTTGCCACCCGGCCTAACGCTTTCCACCTCAAGATGTGGCTGGACAACTATGTAGAGCTGAAGACCGCCGATAATTCGCTGCAGACACTGCTGGCCTATTGGTGGACCTCCGATGCCTGGGAGAAGGATCACAAATAGGGCTTCTGAAACCGATCGACGCGGTGATCCTGCGCCGCGTCGATCAAACCCCTTCTGCCCATAGCCTACATCCTGACTAGGTCGCCGACGCGGTCAAAGCCCTGAGCTCCAATGCGGAAACCGGATGAACTGGGTCCTCGATTTTTACAACTATCGCATCGTCGAGCAGTATTTCGGGCGCTTCGCCGAGGGTCTTGAAAACACGCTTGTCGCGGCGGCTGTCAGCCTCATCGCCGCCGTCATCCTTGGCACGGTGTTGGCGCTTTGCCGCATGTCGAGCCGCGCAATCCTGTGGCGCCCGGTGGCCGGCTATGTCGCGTTCATTCTGGCGACCCCCCTGCTGGTGCAGATCTATCTTATCTATTACGGCCTGCCCATCCTGGTTCCGGCAACTGGCCGCTGGAGCGAACTGACGCTCGGCATCATGGCGTTGTCGCTGCACAATGCCGCCTACATGAGCGAGATCGTGCGCGGCGGCATCGCGTCGGTTTCGCGGGGGCAGATCGAAGGCGGCAAGGCAGTTGGCATGTCCTATCTGCAGCGGTTGCGATACATCGTCCTGCCGCAGGCGTTCGCCAATACCTTGCCTCCCCTGCTTGGTCAGACTGCGGTGCTGATCAAGGACACCTCGCTTCTTTCGATCATCGCGGTTTTTGATTTCCTCAGTGCCGGCCTGTTGCTGAATAGCGAAAGGGTGCGGCCCAACGAGAGCTTCCTTACCATAGCCGCCGGCTATCTCGTCATCTACGCCGTGATGCTGGGTTTGTCATGGACGGTCAAGCGCTGGCTCGCCGGCCCCGCATGGAACGCCGGGAGGTAGCAATGCAGCATTATCTCGACATAGTCGTCGCGATCCTGCCGTTCCTGTGGACCGGTTTCGTGCAGACGTTCTGGGTCTCGCTCATCGCAATCGTCGTCGGCTCCGTGCTGGGCTTCCTAATCGGCGTCGTGCGAAGCCAGCGGGTGCCGGTGTTCCACCAGCTTTTCGGCCTCTATATCCACATGCTGCGCGGGACACCGTTCCTGGTGCAGCTCTACGTCTTCTATTTCGTGCTACCCAACACTGGCATTGACGCGCTGCAATGGAGTTCCGAGATGGCGGCGTTCGTCTCGCTCTCGGTCTATACGTCCAGTTATGTCGCCGAGATCGTGATGGGGGCTATCGACGCTGTTCCAAAGGGGCAGTGGGAGGCTGCCACCTCCCTGGGCTTAAGGCGTGTCCCGATACTCTGCCTGGTCGTCCTGCCGCAGGCCTTGAAGCTGACAGTGCCGCCGATGAGCGGCGTCTATGTCAACATCATCAAGAACACAGCCATCCTTTCAGTGATTGGGATCTCGGAGCTGACGCGCCAAGGTGAGATTTCGATCATGCGGTTCCCGCGCGACGTGCTTTTCGTCTACGGCGTGATCGCCCTAATTTATTTTGCCTACTGCTACCCGGTCCTGCGTTTCACGCGCTGGGCGGAGCGTAAGGTCGGCGGCACCCGTTTCATCAACCTCGATTGAGCTAGCGTGGCCGGCGGATCCAATGACGCCCTATGTCGACACCTACTACAGACGCACGCTGACGTCAGAGGCTTCGTACCCCGTGCTGTCTGGCCGGCATGATGCGAACGTCTGTATTGTCGGCGGCGGCCTCGCGGGATTGACGACTGCGCTCGAGCTTGCCCGGCGCGGGCTTTCGGTGACGGTCCTTGAGGCGCGCCGCGTCGCTTGGGGTGCGTCGGGCCGCAACGGAGGTTTCGTGTCTCCGGGCTGGGCGGCGCGCGGCGACCAGATCCGTAAGCGCGTCGGTACCGACCATGCCAGGGCCCTGTTTCGCCTTTCGATGGAGGGCGTCGCCATGGTCTCCGACGCCATCCGCGACCTGGCCATCACCGATGCGCAGGTCATTCACGGCATCTTGCGGGTATCGCGTTACGAAAATAGCGAGGCACTGAAGGCTCAGCGTGACGAACAGGAGACTGAGTTCGGCCGCCAGTTGCGCTTGCTTTCCCGCGAGGAAGTACAAAGCCTGCTGCTATCGAGGAAGTACCATCAAGGGCTCCTGGACGACGCCTCGTTCCATTTCCATCCGCTGAATTATGCCCGCGCGCTGGCGCGCGAAATTGTTCGGCTCGGCGGATCCGTTCACGAGGACACGCCCGCGGTCTCTGCCTATCTCGCAAGCGCGGAAAAGAGAATTCGCACGCCCGAAGGCGAAGTACGAGCTGCGAGCGTCGTCTTTGCCGGCGGTGGCTATACCGACCGCGTGCTGCCGGCTCTGCGCCGCGCCTTG
Source organism: Mesorhizobium sp. B3-2-1 (assembly GCF_006439515.1). NCBI lineage: Bacteria > Pseudomonadati > Pseudomonadota > Alphaproteobacteria > Hyphomicrobiales > Phyllobacteriaceae > Mesorhizobium > Mesorhizobium sp. B3-2-1. The sequence continues at coordinate 14,376 of NZ_VFTI01000053.1, forward strand.
CTGCCGATTGCCACATACGTCGTGCTGAGCGAACTGGCGCCCGAACTGATCGCGACCGCGATCCGCACGCAATCAGGGATCAGCGATGGCCGGCGCGCCGGCGACTACTACCGCGTGGTTGACGGCAAGCTGCTATGGGGTGGGCGCATAAACCACGCGCACCACCGACCCGCGCGATATCGCTGCCGTGATCCGGCGAGAAATGATCGCGACCTACCCCCAACTAGAGAGCTTGAAGCTCGACGTGGCATGGTCGGGACTGATGGCTTATGCAAGACATTTAATGCCGCTGATCGGACCGGTTATGCCGGGCGTGTGGGCGTGTACCGGGTTCGGCGGCCATGGTCTCAACACCACCGGGATCGGCGCCCGGGTTGTCGCCGAGGCAATTGCGGGCGAGAGCAACCGCTATCGCGCGTTTGCGCCTTTCGGTTTTTTGTGGAACGGCGGCCTTTTCGGCACCGCCGCTGTCCAAATGACTTACTGGGCCTATCAAGGCATGGACCTCGTCCGCGAACGCCGCTCAATGCGCGTTGCTTAGGCGTTTCAGAAGCGGTCAGGCGAATATGGCGCGGGGTCGATATGGGGCCGACTGGCGGTGACGAGTTCGGCAATCAGCCGTCCCGTCGAGCCGCCGCCGATCATACCCGTATGACCGTGGCCCGTCGCGACGAAGAGCGAGCTATGTCCCCGCATCAGGCCAATCGCCGGCACGCTGTCAGGCAGGGAGGGGCGAAAGCCCATCCAGATCGTCGGCTCTCCGCCCTTCAGATCGGGAAACAGCGCTCGAGCGTGGGTGAGCAGGATTTCGGAACGCCGTTCGTCAGGTGGGGCTTCCAGGCCGGCAATCTCGACCGTCCCGGCAAGACGGAGGCCGTGTTCCATCGGCGACAGTGCGAAACCCCGGTTCTTCATCTGGACCGGCATCGGCAATTCGATCGACGGGGAGGGGATCATCAGGTGGTAACCACGTTCCGTCTCGAGCGGCAATTCGGCACCGAGCGGCTCGAGCAAGCGGTTCGACCAGGCGCCAGCGGCGATGATCACGGCGTCCGCCTTTCGGTTGGCCGTGTTCGTCATAAGCGTGTAGCCACCTGCTTCGCGAGGGATGATCTTCAGCACGCGTTCCGCTTCGAACACGCCGCCGACTTGTCGCACCCCGTCAGCAATGGCCATGACCAAGCTATGTGGATCGATCGTATGGGCGTTGTGGGGATAGAGGAGCCCGCGTTTTGCAATGTTTGAAATACCCGGCAGCAAGCGCTCCAAATCCGAGCGAGACAACGGTTCGGTGACGACGCCTTGGCGCTCGTTGATTTCAGCAGTGATGCGGTCGGAGAGACCAAGGGCCTCACTTTCCCAGATCTGGATACCGCCTACCTCGCGGATCAGGGCTGCGAATGTTGGACCGCCGATCAAATCACGATAGCATTCGAGGTTGCCCCTATGAAGGTTGCATAGGGCGTCTGCTGCCCTATTCACGCGGTCCATCCGTCCGGCCCGAATCCATCTGAGCAGCCAAGGCGCTGCCTTCAACGCGTAGCGAGGCCTCAAAACCAGTGGTCCCAACGGATCGGTGAGCCAGCCTGGCACTTGCCGCAGCATTCCAGGGATGGCCACAGGCACGTTGCAATCGTGCCTGACCATTCCGGCATTGCCGAAAGACGTCGCGGTGCCGGGGGGCAACGGGTCGAGGACCGTGACGTTCAGACCTGCCCGCTTCAAATAAAGAGCTGCGCTGACGCCGACGATGCCCGCTCCAATAATTGCCACTTCCTTGCCCAATTCCGGCATGTAGACGTTCACCCAACTTTGAGTTTCAAGCGCACGAACGTAAATTCAGGGCCGGTGTCAAGCATGGACGGCAGGGCCGCCGCCTTCAGGACAGCAATACCGGAAGGGGCAGGGCGCTCGGCGCAAACGGTCTGGTTCAACGCGCCCCACGAGACCCTTCGGCCCACCAGATGGGCCTAATAGGCGCGCACCTCTTCGTATCCCAGTTGATCGGGTGATCGTCCAAAAAATCGACTGAACTTCGCCACGTGATGCACGTAGGATCGCTGCGGTGACAAATTGCGGATCGTCAGATCTGCAATCATCAGCTGACGCAGAGGGCTTATCTGGGCCATCTGGGGTTCTCCTGTCTGGAAGGTTGGCTCGACAGCAAATCTTCTCCGACAGGGGCCTACCGCGAGCAAACTATCAGGCCGGGATTAGAGACGAGGAAGAACTTGCGGCGGTCTCCAAACTGCCGCTGGGGCGGTGAAGTC
>NZ_VFTI01000054.1:0-16561 GCF_006439515.1 Mesorhizobium sp. B3-2-1
TGTCGGGCGCAATGCGAGGGTCGCAGACGCAGAATAACGTTCGGTCGAGTTCCCTGCGCCCCCCTCTGTCCTGCCGGACATCTCCCCCTCAAGGGGGGAGATTGGCAGCTTCATTGATGGCGCTTCCCTGTCAGCGTCGAAAATTGGCGAAAGCCGAAATAACAGCCGATCTCCCCCCTTGAGGGGGAGATGTCCGGCAGGACAGAGGGGGGCACTGTCCCGCCGGCGTCTCTGAAAAACAGGCCCGCCATCGTTCACTCCATCCCCGCATCATGCTAACCACCCTGCATGGCACAGAAGAAAGCATTCGAGGTCGATTCCTGGCTCGCGCGGCCTGATCCGCGCATCTCGATCGTCCTGCTTTATGGCCCCGATCGCGGCCTCGTCTCGGAGCGGGCAAAGGCCTTTGCCGGAAAGACCGGCCTGCCGCTCGACGATCCGTTCTCGGTGGTCAGGCTCGAGGGTTCGGAGGTCGATCGCGATGAGGGCCGGCTGCTCGACGAAGCCCGCACCGTGCCGATGTTTTCCGATCGCCGGCTGCTCTGGGTGCGCAACGCCAGCGGCCAGAAGGCGCTGGCCGACGACGTCAGGGCGCTGACGGCGGAGCCGGCGCGCGATGCCATCATCCTGATCGAGGCCGGCGACTTGAAGAAAGGCGTCGGGCTGCGCGCGATAGTCGAGGGCGCGGACAATGCAATCGCACTGCCCTGCTATGCCGATGAAGCCCGCGACATCGACACCGTCATCGACGACGAGCTGCGCAAGGCCGGCATGTCGATGACGCTGGAGGCGAGACAAGCGCTGCGCCGCAATCTCGGCGGCGACCGGCTGGCCTCGCGCGGCGAGATCGAAAAGCTCGTCCTCTACGCCCATGGCCAGAAGGAAATCGGCTTGGAGGATGTGAGGGCCATGTCGGGCGACGTGTCCGGCGCGTCTTTCGACGACGCCGTCGACGCGCTACTCGAAGGCAAGATCGGCGACTTCGACACCGCCTTCACGCGCCACTGCCAGGGCGGCGGCCAGCCCTTCCTGGTGCTGTCCTCGGCGATGCGGCAGATACAGCAGATCCAGGTCATGCGCGGCCAGATGGACTCAGGCGGCCGCAACGCCGCTTCCGTCGTTGCCGCCGCGCGCCCGCCGGTCTTTTTCGCGCGCCGCAAGCTGGTGGAGAGGACGCTGGAGCGCTGGAACAGCGAAGCGCTCGGCCGCGCGCTGACCCGCCTGCAGTCGGCCGTGCTGCAGACGCGGCGCCGGCCGGACCTGTCGGTGGCGCTGGCCAGGCAGGCGCTGCTGGGGATCGCGGTGGAAAGCGCAAGGCTGGCGCAGAGGTAGGCGCCCTCTTCCTTCTCCCCTTGTGGGAGAAGGTGGCCTCGCGAAGCGAGGTCGGATGAGGGGTGCTCCAGCTTGGCGCGTCTTGATGCCAATCGGTTGCTTCAAAACCATCGTCTCACTCCGCTGGAACACCCCTCATCCGTCTCGGCGCTGCGCGCCGATCCACCTTCTCCCACAAGGGGAGAAGGGAAGAACGCCCGAAACATTCGCCGGCTAAATACCAAAGAAATCCCAGGAAGAGTGTGTCGCGATCTTCCATTCGAACTGCGTAAAAACAAGAGTTGAGAGGTCCGCGATTCTATGAACCACCGAGCCGCCTCTAATCCTGCTTCAACCGCCGGCACAGCTCGTCCAGCTGTTCCAGGCTCCGATACGCAACCCGCAGCACACCACCCTTGCCCTTGTGATCGACCGTGACGATCATGCCGGTCGTATCGGTGAGCAGCTTTTCCAGGGCCAGCGTGTCGGCGTCCTTTTCGACGGCTGGCGCGGCAGGTTTGCTGCCATTGGAGCTGGTGCCGGCCGGCATCTGCGCCAGCGCCTCGGCCTGGCGCACGGAAAGGCCCTCCTCGACGATGCGCTTGGCGAGACCGGCCGGGTCCTCCGCCGTGACCAGCGTGCGGGCATGGCCGGCCGACAGCGCGCCGTCGACCAGCATGTCGCGGATCACGTCGGGCAGCTTCAACAATCTCAACGTGTTGGCGACATGGCTGCGGCTCTTGCCGATGACCTGGCCGAGATCGGCCTGGGTGTAGCCATGGTCGTCGATGAGCTGCTGGTAGCCCTGTGCCTCTTCGACCGGATTGAGGTCGGCGCGCTGGACGTTCTCGATGATCGCCAGCTCCAGCGCCGTGCGGTCGTTGACTTCGCGGATGATGACCGGGATCTCGGTCAGCCCGGCACGCTGCGCCGCGCGCCAGCGCCGCTCGCCGGCGATGAGCTCATAGCGGCCGGCCTGCGTCGGCGAGGGCCGCGCCACGACCGGCTGCACCACACCATGCTCGCGGATCGACTGGGCGAGGTCGGTCAGTTCGGCATCGCCAAAATGGCGGCGCGGATTTCTCGGGTTTGGGCTGAGAAACTCGATCGGCACCTTGCCGTCGGCGCTCATGCCGGGCTTTTCCGGTGCGGCCGGGCGATCGATCTCGCCGATCAATGCCGCCAGTCCGCGTCCCAGTCTTTTCCTCGAGAGATCTTCGCTCATCTTTATTCCACGTCTATTTCAGATCGTTTCGGTAACGAATCGGCTGTTTATTATGCATTCGATCTAATCAAGCGGCGCGCAATTTACGCTCGCGGCGGATCACTTCGGAGGCTAGTTGCAGGTAGGCCTGGCTGCCAGAGCATTTCAGGTCGTAGAGGATCGCCGGCTTGCCATAGGACGGCGCCTCCGACACCCGCACATTGCGCGGAATGATGGTCTCGTAGACCTTGTCGCCCATATGCTCGCGCACGTCCTGCACCACCTGGTTGGCGAGGTTGTTGCGGCCGTCATACATGGTCAGCACGATGCCCTGGATGGTGAGATCCGGATTGATCGAGCGACGCACCTGCTCGACGGTTTCGAGCAGCTGGCTGAGACCTTCCAGCGCGAAGAATTCGCATTGCAGCGGGACGAGAACGGAATCGGCCGCCGCCATTGAATTCAAAGTCAAAAGATTGAGCGAGGGCGGGCAATCGATCAGCACGTAACCAAAGGGCGCTCCGCGCTCGGTCGCCGCGCGCAGTGCATTGCGCAGCTTGAGCACCCGGTCCGGCGCCGATGCGATCTCCATCTCGATGCCGAGCAGGTCGAGCGTCGAGGGCACGATCGACAGGCCGGGCACCGCGGTCGGAATGGCCGCGGCTTCCAACTCCAGTTCGCCCGTCAATACATCATAGGACGAGACCGTCCGGTCCTTGCGGTCGATGCCGAGGCCGGTGCTGGCATTGCCTTGCGGGTCGAGGTCGACGATCAGCACTTTTTCGCCGATTGCCGCCAGCGCGGTGGCCAGGTTGATGGCGGTGGTGGTCTTGCCGACACCGCCCTTCTGGTTGGCTACGGTGATGATTCGAGGGCCATTCTTCATCATGGGTTTATGCCAGAAATTCATCTTTGGGTCGCCGAATAATCAGACCTTGTCTCGGTTCAGACAGGTCGCACATTGGACAATTCGAGGATGACGCCGCTGGCGTCGGTCACGCTTGGATGTTCTACCAGATCGAAGGTCCACCGGTTAACGCTTTCTTGCACTTCGGCCCGGTAATCCCGGCCTTTGTGAAACAGCGCCCGCGCGCCAGAGGCCAGCCAGGGCGCCGACAGGTCGAGCAGGACCGAAAGCGGGGCCAGCGCCCGCGCCGTGACGATTTGCGGCTTCGAAACAAGCACATGGCTATCCTCGATGCGGCGCGCCACGACCCGCGCGGGCAAGCCGAACTGACCGATGACGGTCTGCAGGAACGAGGCCTTCTTGCGGTTGCTCTCGACCAGATCGATGCTGGCTCCCGGGCGCTCGGCGAGCAGAAACGCCATGACAAGCCCGGGAAATCCGCCGCCCGATCCGATGTCGACCCAATGTGCGGCTTCGGGCTCTATCCGCGCAAGCTGCGCGCTATCCAGGATGTGGCGTTGCCAGACATCACCGGAAGTCGATTGCGCCACGAGATTGATGCTGCGGTTCCATTTCTGAAACATCTCTTCGAACGCTACCAGGCGATCGAATGTTTCACGTGAAACCGGACCGGCGGCGTCCTGCAGGCTCTCGCGGGAGAAAGACCTCACGCAACGTCCCTCTGCTCGGCTTTTTCAGCGGTTTCCCAATGACGGACATGCGCGACAATGATCGCCAGCGCCGCCGGCGTCATGCCTTCCATGCGCTGCGCATCGGCGATGGAGCGCGGCCTTCGCGCCTGCATCTTCTGCTTCAGCTCGTTGGACAGCCCGGGCACGCCGGCGAAGTCGATGGCCTCCGGGATCAGCCGGCTCTCCTCATGCCGGATCTGCGCGACATCCGTGCTCTGGCGGTCGAGATAAACCGAATATTTCGCTTCCGTTTCGAGGCGCTCCGCGGTCTTGGCGTCGATGTCATGGAATTTCGGTTCGACCAAGGCCAGCCAGGCAATATCGACACCGGGATAGGCCAGCAATTCAAAGCCGGACCGGCGCACGCCGTCGCGATTGATCTCCAGGCCGTGCCGTGCCGCCTCGTTCGGCGTCATGGTCAGCGAAAGCGCCAGTTGGCGCGCTTCGTCGAGCCGCCGCGTGACATCGCCAAAACGCTGCATCCGCCGCGCCGAGGCGATCCCAAGCTTCTGCGCCAGCGGCGTCAGCCGTTCATCGGCGTTGTCGGCGCGCAGCGACAGCCGGAATTCAGCCCGCGAGGTGAACATCCGGTACGGCTCGCTGATGCCTCGGCTGGTGAGATCGTCGACCATCACGCCGATATAGGCCTGGGTGCGGCTGAGCACGACCTGCTCGCCGCCCGCGGCGCGCCGCGCTGCGTTGAGGCCGGCGAGCAGCCCCTGCCCGGCGGCCTCTTCATAGCCGGTGGTGCCGTTGATCTGCCCGGCGAGAAAAAGCCCGGCAACGCGCTTCGTCTCCAGCGTTTGATGCAGTTCGCGCGGATCGACATGATCATACTCGATTGCATAGCCCGGCTGCAGCATGACGGCGCGCTCCAGCCCGGGAACGGTCTTCAGGATGTCGAGCTGGACGTCTTCCGGAAGCGAGGTCGAAATGCCGTTGGGATAGACGGTGTGGTCGTCGAGCCCTTCAGGCTCGAGAAAGATCTGGTGCCCGTCGCGATCGCCGAACTTGACGATCTTGTCCTCGATCGACGGGCAATAGCGCGGCCCAACCCCTTCGATCGAGCCGGAATACATGGCCGAACGGCCAAGATTGGCGCGGATCAGCTCGTGCGTGGCCGTGGTCGTGCGCGTGATGCCGCAATCGATCTGCGGCGTCACGATGCGGTCGGTCAACAGCGAGAACGGTACCGGGTTCTCGTCCGCCGCCTGGCTGTCCAGCGAAGCCCAGTCGATGGTTCGCCCGTCCAGGCGTGGCGGCGTGCCTGTCTTGAGCCGCCCGAGCCTGAAGCCGGCGCGGTCCATCGTCGCCGACAGTCCCATGCTAGCCTTCTCGTTCATCCGGCCGGCGACAATCTTCTTTTCACCGATGTGGATGAGCCCGCGCAGGAAGGTTCCCGTCGTCAGCACCACGGCGCCGCAGGCAAGCCGGCGGCCGTCCGCCAGCAGAACCGCGGCAATTCTCCCATCGGAGATTTCGAAGTCGAGAACTTCGCCCTCGACAACCTCAAGATCGTTCTGCTGCCGAATCGCTTCCTGCATGGCAAGGCGATAGAGTTTTCTGTCGGCCTGCGTGCGAGGTCCGCGCACCGCCGGGCCCTTGCGGCGGTTGAGCAGACGGAACTGGATGCCGGCGGCGTCCGCCACCCGGCCCATCAGCCCGTCCATGGCGTCGATCTCGCGCACCAGATGCCCTTTGCCTAGCCCGCCGATCGCCGGGTTGCACGACATCACGCCGATCGTGTCGAAACGCAGCGTCACCAGCGCGGTCCTGGCGCCGGCGCGCGCCGCGGCGCTGGCCGCTTCGCAACCGGCATGGCCGCCGCCCACCACAACCACATCACAGTGATCGGTCATCTTACATAAGTCCCGGACTCAAAGAGATCAGCGACACATGTGCCCGCGAGACGGGACTGTCAAGAAAACTTCCGCGCGACGTTTCACGTGAAACAGCCAAACCCTGCTTCTGGCCGCGTTTCACGTGAATCACGGCCCAAGATGTTTCACGTGAGTCAGCCTGGGCCTCTGCTATCGACCGTACGTGTTTCACGTGAGTCATTTCCCGATGCAGAACTGGGAAAAGATCACGTCGAGCAAGTCTTCCACGTCCACCGCACCAACGATCCGCCCCAGGCGATCCGCTGCCAGACGCAGCTCTTCGGCGCGCAATTCCTGGGGCATGCGTTCATCGGCGGCCCCATGCAGATGCCGGTTCGCCGCCCCGAGCAATTCGACATGCCGCAGCCGCGACGGCAGCACATCGCCGGCGTCGCCGGCTGCCTCGGTAGCGCGGCGACCGATCTCCGCCAGCAATCCATCCATGCCCGTCCCGTCGACCACCGATATGCCGAACTCGTAGCGCCCAGCCGCGTCGCGGGCTGCTTCTCTGTCGAGCAGGTCGAGCTTAGTACCGACGCGCAATGCTTGCGCCGTCACCGGAAGCGGACCTGCGTCCCTGGGGTTGGCGGCGTCCTCGAGCAGCAACAACAGATCGGCGCGATCCGCCTTGGCTTTCGCCTTCTCGATGCCGATCGCCTCGACCTTCCCAGGCGCTTCCCGCAACCCGGCCGTGTCGGTGAGCCTGACACGCAGACCTTGGAGATCCAGAACGACCTCCAGCAGGTCGCGGGTGGTGCCGGGTTCATCCGTTACAATAGCCGCATCGCGCCGCGCCAAGGCGTTGAACAGGCTCGACTTGCCGGCGTTGGGCGCACCGAGGATGACGACCTCGAAGCCGTCACGGATAATCTCGGCGGCATGAAATCCCGCTATATGGCGGTCGATCTCTGATATCATCGACCGCACGTCGGACCAAACCGTGTCCGAAACGGAACCCGGCACATCATCCTCGTCGGCAAAGTCGATCTCGGCCTCGATCATGGCCCGCGCATGGATCAGGCGCCGGCGCCAGCCGAGGTAAAGCTCACTCTGCGCGCCCTCGGCATTCTGGACGGCGAAGCGCCGCTGCGCTTCGGTTTCGGCGTTGACGAGATCCGCCAGCGCCTCCGTCTCGACGAGGTCGACCTTGCCGTTGAGAAAGGCGCGGCGTGTGAATTCTCCCGGTTCCGCATGCCTGACGCCGTCGAATCCGGCGATCGTCTCCAACATCCTGGCCACCACGGCGCGCCCGCCATGAACATGGAACTCGGCGACATCCTCACCGGTGAAGCTGCCCGGCCCGGGGAAGAACACGACCAGCCCGGTGTCGAGCACCGTTCCATCTGGTGCCCTGAACTTGCACAGAACCGCCGCGCGCTGCTTAACCACGCCACCGGCAATCGTTTCGAGAACGAATCGAGTCCTAGCGCCGGATATCCGTAGCACCGCAACGCCAGCCGGAAGCCGGCCGCTCGACAGCGCCACGATCGAATCGCTTGAAATCATTTGCCCGCTCTACCGAACCGCCCTAGCTTTCGTCGATCACCCACCCCGAGTGCCTCGAAAGTTGGCCATTGTGACATTGCCCGCGCAAAACCTGCTTGCCGAAGAGGCCAGCCCCTATCTGCAGCAGCACAGCGGCAATCCCGTCCATTGGCGGGGATGGTCGCCGGCGTCGCTCGATGAAGCAAAGGCGCTGGACAGGCCCATCCTGCTCTCCATCGGCTACGCCGCCTGCCACTGGTGCCACGTCATGGCCCATGAAAGCTTCGAGAACGACGACGTCGCCGCCGTCATGAACCGTCTGTTCGTCAATATCAAGGTCGACCGCGAGGAGCGCCCCGACATCGACCAGATCTACATGGCGGCACTATCCTCGATGGGCGAACAAGGCGGCTGGCCGCTGACCATGTTCCTGACGCCGGACGGCAAGCCGTTCTGGGGCGGCACCTATTTCCCGCGTGAGCCGCGCTATGGCCGTCCAGGCTTCATCCAGGTGATGGAAGCGGTCGACAAGGCCTGGCGCGAGAAGCGGGCGAGCCTGCACCAGAGCGCTGACGGCCTGACCTCGCATGTCGAGGCGCGGCTCTCGGCCACCCGTTCCAAGGCGCTTCTCGATCGCGATACGCTGTCCGATCTCGCCGGCCGCGTCAGCGGTATGATCGACCGCGATCGCGGCGGCCTCGCCGGCGCGCCGAAATTCCCGAACGCGCCGTTTATGCAGACGCTGTGGCTGTCGTGGCTGCGCGATGGCAATGCCGCGCACCGCGACGACGTTCTCATCAGCCTCGAACAGATGCTGAGCGGCGGTATCTACGATCACATCGGCGGCGGCCTCAGCCGCTACTCGACGGACGCCGAATGGCTGGTGCCGCATTTCGAGAAGATGCTCTACGACAACGCCCAGCTCATCCGCATCTGCAATTGGGCTCTTGCGGCAACCGGGAACGATTTGTTCCGGATACGAATCGAAGACACGGTCGACTGGCTGCTGCGCGAAATGCGGGTCGACGGCGGTGCCTTTGCCGCCAGCCTCGACGCCGACAGCGATGGCGAGGAGGGCCTATTCTACACCTGGAGCGGGGAAGAGATCGAATCCGTCCTTGGCGGTGATTCGGCCTTGTTTTTCAAATACTTCACGCTTTCCAGCCCAGCCGGCTGGGAGGGCAAGCCGGTGATCCATCAGACCCTCTCCCAACAATCGCTGAGCATTGCCGACCGTGAACGGTTGGTGCCGCTCGAGGCAAGGCTTCTCGCCGTCCGGGAAGAACGGGTCAGGCCTGGCCTGGACGCAAAGACCCTTACCGACTGGAATGGCTTGATGATCACAGCGCTCGCCGAGGCCGGCCGCTCGCTGGCACGGCCGGATTGGATCGAGGCCGCGGCAAAGGCCTTTGCCCATATCAGCAAGGCCAGCCGCGACGATCGCTTGCCGCATTCCATGCTCGGCACCAGGAAATTGTTTCCCGCCCTGTCGAGCGACTATGCCGCCATGACCAACGCGGCGATCTCGCTGTTCGAAGCCACGGGCGACTGGACCTATGTCGACCAGGCCAGCCGCTTCCTCGAACGGCTCGACCATTGGCACGCCGACGCGCAAGGCGCCGGCTATTTTCTCACCGCCTCGGACAGCACCGATGTGCCGATCCGCATCCGAGGCGATGTCGACGAGGCCATTCCGTCAGCCACCAGCCAGATCATCGAGGCGCAGATCCGGCTCGCCTCGGTCACCGGCAATCTCGATTTGCAGGAGAGGGCGTCGAAAACCGCCGAGCACGCCGCCGGCCGCGCCGCGCACCAGGCCTATGGCCAGGCGGGCATCGTCAATGCCTGCGCGCTTGCCATCGAACCGCTGAAACTGGTCATCGTCGACGACCAGCCAGATCAAAGGCTCGTTCCGGTGGTGAATCGAAACCCTGATCCGCGCCGTGTCGATATCGTCGTGCCGATCGGTACGGAGGCGAATCGACCCTTGCTACCCGGCGGAATCCTGCCGCCGACCAACCAGCCCGGCGCCTGGCTGTGCACCGGCCAGGTCTGCCTGCCGGTGGTCACGGATCCCGATGAGCTGGAAGGGCTGTTGCGGCGAAATTGATCAACACGCAATCGCATCCGATGCCTTGAGTGCACGACTTCAAACGCTGGCGCCGCCCCTCATCTGGCTACCGCCACCTTCTCCCCGTAGAACGGGGAGAAGGACGATGTCATCGCCGATTTCGCCAGTCGTCGTCGTTACAGAAGGTGCGAGGGTTGCGGCTGCCGCTTTCTCCCCGTTCACGGGGAGAAATGCCCGGCAGGGCAATGAGGGGCAGCGCCGGCTTCCGCCATTAACCCCAACCGCGAGGCTTTGTCTTCGGAAGAAGAATATCCGCCCCTCGGCCAATCAAGTGTTCATCGAATCGAAGAAATCGCCATTGGTCTTGGTCTGCTTCAGCTTGTCGATCAGGAACTCGATCGCGTCGGTGGTTCCCATCGGAGCCAGGATACGGCGCAGCACGAAGATCTTCTGCAGGTCCTGACGCGACACCAGCAGGTCTTCCTTGCGGGTGCCGGACTTGAGGATGTCGATCGCCGGATAGATGCGCTTGTCGGCCACCTTGCGGTCGAGCTGGATTTCGCAGTTGCCGGTGCCCTTGAACTCTTCGAAGATGACTTCGTCCATGCGGCTGCCGGTGTCGATCAACGCGGTGGCGATGATGGTGAGCGAGCCGCCTTCCTCGATGTTGCGGGCGGCGCCGAAGAAGCGCTTCGGGCGCTGCAGCGCGTTGGCGTCGACACCGCCGGTCAGCACCTTGCCGGATGACGGCACGACGGTGTTGTAGGCGCGGCCGAGGCGCGTGATCGAATCCAGGAGGATCACCACGTCACGGCCGTGCTCGACAAGGCGCTTGGCCTTCTCGATGACCATTTCGGCGACCTGGACGTGCCGCACCGCCGGCTCGTCGAAGGTCGAGGAGATCACTTCGCCTTTGACCGAACGCTGCATGTCCGTCACTTCCTCCGGACGCTCGTCGATCAGAAGCACGATCAGATAGCATTCCGGATGATTGGCGGTGATCGAGTGCGCGATGTTCTGCAACAGCACCGTCTTGCCGGTGCGCGGCTGGGCGTTGATCAGGGCGCGCTGACCCTTGCCGATCGGCGCCACTAGGTCGATCACGCGAGGCGATATGTCCTTGCTGGGCGGATTGTCGACCTCCATCTTCAGACGCGACGTCGGATAGAGCGGCGTCAGATTGTCGAAGTGGATCTTGTGGCGGATCTTTTCGGGATCGTCGAAATTGATCGTGTTGACCTTGAGCAGCGCGAAATAGCGCTCGCCCTCCTTCGGGCTGCGGATCGGCCCCTCGACCGTATCGCCGGTCTTCAGCGAAAAGCGCCGGATCTGCGACGGCGAGATGTAGATGTCGTCGGGACCTGGCAGGTAGTTGGCATTGGCGGAGCGCAGGAAGCCGAAACCGTCCTGCAGCACCTCGACCACACCGTCACCGATGATTTCGATGTCCTGGGCGGCGAGCTTCTTCAGGATCGCGAACATCAGTTCCTGCTTGCGCATGACGCTGGCGTTCTCGACCTCGAGCGATTCGGCATAAGCGATCAGCTCTGGCGGCTTCTTGTTCTTGAACTCAGTGAGTTTCATTTCTTGCATTAGACGGACTCTGGGTAGGCTTTGGGGGAAAAGATCGGCGGGATGCGACAAATGCCGGGCGCGGCCGAAAGCAATGACGGGCGGCGCATGACGGGAAGGAAGACCCGTCTTGTATCGTCGGTCGGCTGAAAGAGCAAGCCGCCTTTTGAGCGGGTCCGATGAAGCCTCAGAACGGCTTCACGACGACCAGGATCACGATTGCGATCATCAGCAATGTGGGGATCTCGTTGACGATCCGCCAGTGCCTTGCCGGTTTTTCGTTGCGGTCCTCGGCGAATTTGCGCACAGCGGCGGCCAGATAGCCGTGAACGCCAGACAAAATCAGCACCAGGCCGATCTTGGCATGCAGCCAGCCGCCCTGGAACGCAAAGATCTTCCAGGCCAGCCACAGCCCGAACACCCAGGTGAGGATCATCGCCGGATTGATGATGCCGCGCAGCAGACGCCGCTCCATCACCTTGAACGTCTCGGATTGAACGGAACCCTTCTCCGCGTCGGCGTGATAGACAAGCAGCCGCGGCAGATAAAGCATGCCGGCCATCCAGGAGATGACGGCGAGGATATGGATCGCCTTTGCCCAGGGATAGAAGCTTTCCGGTGCGAAGAAGAACAAAAGCGCGGTGAGAACGATCAGGACAGCGATGCCGACGACCATCCGCTTCATCGCCTGCCCGGTGCTGTTGCCTGTGTCAATCATCAGCGTGCCGCGCTCCGAACCTGTTTCACCATCGCCTCGACATGCGCCACCGGCGTCTCGGGCGTGATGCCATGGCCGAGATTGAAGATCAGCGACCCGTCCCCCAACGCCCCGAGGATCGCTCCGACGCCGTCGGCCAGCGCCTGGCCGCCGGCGACCAGCCGCAACGGATCGAGATTGCCCTGGACGGCACCTTGCCTCTGCAAGGCCTTCGCTGTCTCGAGCGGCACCGTCCAGTCGATGCCGAGCCCGGTCACGCCGGTCTTCTCGCGATAGCTCTGGTAGCGGGCTCCGGCGCCCTTGGGAAAACCGATGATCGGCACGTCGGGATGGACGGCCCGAACTTGTCTCACGATCTCGGCCACCGGCTCGACGCAGAACTGTTCGAACGAGGCATCGTCGAGCACGCCCGACCAGGAATCGAAAATCTGCACAACATCCGCGCCGGCCTCTATCTGGCGCATCAGGTAGGAAGCCGAATGATCGGCGAGCACTTTCAGCAACCGTCGAAACGCCGCCGGCTCGCGGTACGCGAACAGCCGCGCCGGCGCCTGGTCCGGCGTACCGTGGCCGGCGATCATATAGGTCGCCACCGTCCATGGCGCGCCGCAGAAGCCGATCAGCGTCGTCTCGTCGGGCAGTTTCGCCCGCAGCCGGCGAAGCGTCTCGTAGACCGGTTCGAGATTCACGTGAAACATCTCGCTTCCCAGCGCCGCGATTTCCGCCGTCGAAATCGGCGTCAGCAGCGGCCCGCGCCCTTCCTCGAAGCGAACGTCGCGGCCAAGCGCATGAGGAACGACAAGGATGTCCGAGAACACGATCGAAGCGTCGAAGCCGAAGCGCTCGATCGGCTGCAGCGTCACTTCGACGGCAAGGTCGGGGTCGTAGCAGAGATCGAGGAACGAACCGGCGCGTCTTCGCGTCTCACGATATTCCGGCAGATAGCGCCCGGCCTGGCGCATCATCCAGAGCGGAGGAGGAAACACCGTCTTGCCCTTCAGGACATCCAGCATGATCCGTCTTGCAGGCATCGAGCGCTCGCCTCTCCCGGCTTCCTCTTAATCAAATATCTTATTTTAAAAGAGTCTTCTGATTCTAAGAGTCTGTTGGTTGTGGTGGTTGTCACCTGTCCCGCTTTGGCCGCCAAAACGCCAGCAAGCATATTGTCGCGCACTCCCGATCGCGGTTTGCAGGGTTGTGGGGACAATCAGGAATCTGTCACTGGAGTCAATGCGCTAGATCAATCGCCTTCGAGCCCTGCCCTGTGGACGAGCGAAAGGCAAAGCGCTTCGTCCACGGACTTGTCCCCAGCCGTCCGGCCAAGCTGACAGCACATCGAATTGTGGACAAACCGGCATCTGATACAGTCGCCTTCGGCCGGCACGACCGCCTGTCCGACCTTATCCACATCCGCCCACAGCCCCAGGTGACCCCTGTGAACAAACCCCAGAGCTTCTTCCACCTGCACCTGATTTCCGACGCCACGGGGGAAACGCTGCTTGCCGCCGGCCGCGCCGCCTCGGCGCAATACAAGGATGCGCGCGCCATCGAGCACATCTACCCGCTCATCCGGACCGAAAAGCAGATAGCCAAGGTGTTCGAGGACATTGAGGAGGAGCCGGGCATCATCCTCTACACGGTCGTCGACCAGAAGCTGGCGCGCGGCATCGACGAACGCTGCGCGGCCATGGGCCTGCCCTGCGTGTCGGTGCTGGAGCCCGTGCTGACCGTCTTCCAGTCCTATCTCGGGACGCCGGCCGGCCGCCGCGTCGGCGCCCAGCATGTTCTCGACGCCGAATATTTCCGGCGCATCGATGCGCTCAATTTCACCATGGACCATGATGATGGCCAGCTGCCGGCCAACATGGATGACGCCGATGTCGTGCTGATCGGCATATCGCGGACGTCGAAGACGCCGACCAGCATCTATCTCGCCAACCGGGGCATCAAGACCGCCAACATACCGATCGTGCTCGGCGTGCCGGTGCCCGAAAGCCTGCTCAGCGCCAGGACGCCGCTGATCGTCGGGCTGATCGCCACCGCCGAGCGCATCTCGCATGTCCGCCAGAACCGCATCCTCGGCAATTCGAGCACCTACGTGCCGACCGAGTATGTCGACCGCGCCGCCATCAACGAGGAACTCGCCTACGCCCGCCAGATCTGCACCCGCCATGGCTGGCCGATGATCGACGTCAGCCGCCGCTCCATCGAGGAGACGGCCGCGGCCATCGTTGCCCTGAGGGGGAAGACGAGATAGATGGCGAAAAGTGAGTTTCTGAGTCTTCCTATGGGAAAGTCGGCGCCGCCCCTCACCTGCCTGCCGGCATCCTCTCCCCGTATAGTGACGGGGAGAGGGCGCTGTTATCGGTGGTTTCGCCGATTGGCGCCGACGTCGCGGCCAGCGTCTTTCTCCCCGTCTCTATACGGGGAGAAATGTCCGGCAGGACAATGAGGGGCGGCGCCAACGTTGCAGATAAAACTCATACGCCAACGGCCCTGTATTTGCGCCCGGGAGCAAAAATGACAGAAAAAATCATCCTCGCTTCAGGTAGCCCGTTCCGCAAGGCGATGCTGGTCGATGCCGGCGTCGACATCGAGGCGGTTCCCGCGACGCTAGACGAGCGCGCGCTTGAAGCGCCGTTGCAGGACAGCGGCGCCTCGCCCGAGGACGTCGCCTTGGTGCTCGCCGAAGCCAAGGCCACCGAAGTCAGCGAGCGCCGGCCCGGCGCGCTGGTGCTCGGCTGCGACCAGACGCTGTCGCTCGGCGACGAAGTGTTCCACAAGCCGGCCGACATGGAAGGCGCGCGTCGCCATCTCCTGGCCCTGTCGGGCAAGACCCATCAGCTCAACAGCGCCGCCGTGCTGGTGCGCGACGGCAATGTATTGTGGCGCCATGTCGGCATCGCCTCGATGACCATGCGCAAGCTCGACCCTGCCTTCATCGGCCGGCATCTCGCCCGCGTCGGCGCCAGGGCGCTGGCCAGCGTCGGCGCCTATCAGGTCGAGGGCGAAGGCATTCAGCTGTTCGAGAAAATCGAAGGCGACCATTTCACCATTGTCGGCCTGCCGCTGCTGCCATTGCTGGCGGAACTCCGTACCCTGGGAGCCATCGATGGCTGAGACGATGAAGAAGGCCTTCGTCACCGGCCATCCCATAAAACATTCGCGCTCGCCGATGATCCACGGCCACTGGCTGGCCAAGCACGGCATCGACGGCAGCTACGAGGCGATCGACGTGGCGTCGCGGGACTTCGCCGATTTTCTGGCGAGCATGCAGGCCAATGGCTATCGCGGCGGCAACGTCACCATCCCGCACAAGGAGGCAGCCTTTGCCGGGGTCGCGTGCCGCGATGATGCAGCGGACCAGATCGGCGCCGTCAACACGCTGTGGCTCGAGGACGGCACTTTGTGGGGCGGCAACACCGATGGCCACGGCTTTGCCGCCAATCTCGACGATTACGCTCCGGGCTGGGCGTCCAATGGCCCGGCAGTGGTGCTGGGTGCCGGCGGCGCCTCCCGCGCCGTCATCCATGCGCTGAAGGAGCGCGGCCTCGGCGACATCCGCATCGTCAACCGCACGCTCGCCCGGGCAATCGAATTGCGCGACCGCTTTGGCGCCGGCGTTTCCGCGCACGAAATGGCCGCGACCGCCGAATTGCTGGGCGACGCCGGCCTGCTGGTCAACACCACCGCTCTGGGCATGCAGGGCAATGAGGGCCTGCCCGCCGACCCCGCGCTGCTGCCCGACAACGCCATCGTCAACGACATCGTCTATGTGCCGCTCGAAACCCCCCTGCTCGCCGCCGCGCGGGCACGGGGACTGAAGACGGTCGACGGGATCGGCATGCTGCTCAACCAGGCGGTGCCCGGCTTCGAGCGCTGGTTCGGCGTCAGACCGAGGGTTACGGCTGAGCTCCGCGCGCTCATCGTTGCCGATCTGGTGCCCAAATCATGATCGTGCTCGGCCTCACCGGCTCGATCGGCATGGGCAAGTCGACGACGGCCGAGATGTTCGCCGAGGCCGGCGTGCCGGTGCATGATTCAGACGAGGCGGTGCACCGCCTCTATGCCGGCAAGGCGGCCCCCCTGGTCGAGGCCGCCTTTCCCGGCACCACCGCTGGTGGAAGCGTCGACCGCGCAAAACTCGGCGCCCGTGTCCTCGGCGATACGGCAGCCCTGAAAAAGCTCGAGGCCATCATCCATCCGCTGGTCCGTGCCGATGCCGACGCCTTCCTGGCCAGGCATCGTAACGCCGGCGAATCGATCGCGGTCCTCGACATCCCGCTGCTGTTCGAAACCGGCGGCCGTGGGCGGGTCGACAAGGTCGTCGTCGTCACCGCGCCGGCCGAAGTCCAGCGCCAGCGCGTGCTGGCACGGCCAGGCATGAGCGAAGAAAAACTGGCGTCGATCCTGGCCAAGCAAGTGCCGGATGCCGAAAAGCGCCGGCGGGCCGATTTCGTCATCGACACCGGTGAGGGGATGGACGCCGCACGCGCCGCGGTTGCAGCGATTATTGCCGAACTGGCGGGCAAGCCGGGAAACTGACGCTATCGGAGGCCATCGCACACCGGCAATGCCGATCGTCCAGATTGCCGTCGGCGCCACCGCTCATCTGCCTACCGGCATCTTCTCCCCGTATAGGGACGGGGAGAAATGCCCGGCTGTCCGAACCGGATAGATAGGTAACAGAATGGACCGATAGCATGGGTGACAGTTTTCTT
>NZ_VFTI01000055.1:0-16303 GCF_006439515.1 Mesorhizobium sp. B3-2-1
TCATGCCACCGTGCGGGAACCCGTTATTCTTAGACTGGTTCGAAGGGCGGCAGCTCCCACGCTGCTGGTCAGGCCCCAAGACTTGGCCGGGCCTGGTTCGCCGCCAGTGAGGTGGGCCCACAGCAATTGTCCAAATCCGCGTGGAGCCAGCTGCAGAAAGTTTTATCTTTCCCGGCTGGGAACAGCCGGACGCGCGGCAAGTTCGGGCGAACGCAGCCATAGTCCCTTTGCTGCTGGCCACGCGGGCAGCTTGGCCGGCCCGCGCCTTCTGGGGCGCGGGCCACGCCTGTCGACGGATCTTCCGCACTTTGCCGACTGGGCATGTAGAGTCAGGTCTTCTGGCATGGAGTGCCTGGGAGCCCGCGACGATCCTCGAATTCCCAACGAAACCAGCACGCTCGCCGGCGGTCGACGAGTTTGTCGGCGGCGTGGGGGCGAGTCGGACGAGGCAATCAGCCCGCACCGCAGAAATCAGATCTTCTCAAAAGCACCGATTCGCGCGATCAACACGAAGCCTTACTCAGACGGTGCATCATCATGAACGTCATCGCAGTCAGTCTCGTATCGCTCGTTCTGGCAATCGCGTGCGTTCTCGTCCACTACGAGGCCTTCAAAATGGTCGCAAGCTCTGCCCGGTCAGCCGAGGTCGGCGGATTTCCGAGCCGAGGACGATTGCTGATCGTTATCTTTGGAGCGCTTGCCGCGCATACTGTCGAGATTACATTCTACGGTTTCGTCTTCTGGGGCCTCCATAGCTACGGGCTATTGGGCGAAATCGTCGGCAAAATCCCCGATGGCTGGATCGACTTCCTGTATTTCTCCATCACCAACTATACAACGCTGGGCGTCGGTGACATCAGGGCCGAGGGTCCGATGCGACTGATTGCCTCCTCTGAGGCGCTCACCGGTCTGGTGCTATTAAGCTGGACGGCCTCGTTCACTTACCTCTCCATGGAGAATTTTTGGAAGAGGAGGTAGAGAGCGGAAAGCGTCGCGGTCGGATTCGATCGGGAGGCAACAACCAATCCGCGGTGTCCTTGATCAACCCTGGCTGCAGGAGGAATGACGTCGCCAGCAGGAATTCAGTCAGCCCATGAATGGCGAGCGGCTTTGGTGCCGTTTCTCTTGGGATTGTGAGGTGTTTCGAGCTTGCCGTTGGCGACGTTATCTTTCCTTCCGCCTTCCCCACTTTGCCTGCCGGTTTCCGGTGATTGAGCGCGGGCAACTGCGGCCTTAGAGGTAGACCGGATGTCTTCGACTTCGGCCGCCGCTAAATGGTCTATCCCGATGAAGCTGTTCTCGCCCGTACTCACGCGCACCAGCTCGTCAAGCTTTGCCTGGACCGCTGCCCCATCTCGATTCTGCGTATTCTGGATCAGGAAAACCATCAGGAAGGTGACAATCGTCGTCGAGGTGTTGATGATGAGCTGCCAGGTTTCCGAAAAACCGAGGAAAGGGCCAGAGAAACCCCAGACCGCGATCAAAGCCATGCAAAGGGTGAAGGTGATCGGCCGGCCTGCCCCGCGAGCGACAGCGTCAGCGATCCTTCCGAATGTCTTTTCTATTCACCGCCCCCGGCCCAACCGCCGAATGAACTGACCCCCGAACGTTGTGTCCAACTTTACGGGGTCAGTTCAGAAGCGGGGTTCTTTTGCCTCAACGGCCAGCCGCATTTTTCTTAGCGGCCGATTTGGGCTGACTAGATTTAGCCCTGGAAGCAGAGTCCTTTGAGTGGGCTGCCATAGCGGGTGCAGCTCCAGTTTTTTTTGCCGCGCTCGCCTTCGCAGTCGCTGCTTTCTTTGTAGCCTTCTTACGGGCGGGCTTCTTCGCAGGCACCTTCTTCGCGGCTTCCTCGTTCGAAGAGAAAATGCCGGTGATGCTACCGATGATGGACACAGCGCTACCCTCCGTTGAACTCGACCGTCAATGCGCATCGGCACGAAACGGTTCCATTAGGTGGCGCGCTTGATATCTGTGATCGCGCCGGCTTGATCAATCGCTCAAACGGCGCCTACCGAGCCTTGGTCTCTGAGACAGGGGTGCCGAGGACTTTAAGACTGTCCTCAACTGCCTGACGAGGGAACGGCCTTGTAACTGGCTCAAGTCGTAACCCTCCGATTTCAGCTGACGACGGAGGCTTTCCACATCGCTTAGCTTGCCAGACCGGGCCAGTTCAAACGCGCGTTCGAGGGTCGTTGTGTTCGGTTTCATACGTCACAAATCTAGATTTCCTGCAAGACGGCAGTTCGGCAGAAGACGATGCAGCGCCTATTTCCGCCAACTCGGGATTGAGCGCCAATCCGGGAACCCAGCGTCATGGTGCACGATGGCGTCGAACATCGCTTCATAAACGCTGCCAATCTCTTCCTCGATTCGGTGCTGCTGATCCCAACTGCCTTCGCGTCGGCAAAGAGCTCCTGAATAGCCTCCGCAACCGAAATCACGTTTGAACTGGCAAGCCCAGACAGGTTGCTGCCTGGCCACTTGTCAAGAAAATCGACTCCGCGCGTGCTCATGCCTAAACAAGCCGGCCGCGCATATTAAGTTCCGCTTAAGTCCGGCCCACTCAGTTGGAGGCGCCCAGCCTAAAAATCTCAAGCTTCTCGCTGGAAGTACCTTCTGACCGCATCGCTCGCATGTGAATATCGCAAGGGACTTTACCCAGGAGCCCTCCCTAACCAGCTTGGCTCTGCAGCTCGGACACTGCAGGGTCAAATCCTGTCGAGCAGGTGATTAGATAAGCCAGGCCCCATGACGAAGCTTTCAGACCGTCCATCAAGCGCAAGCCGCAGGAGCTCTCCGACGAGGGTGACCAATTTCTATAAGTGCAACATCTGCGGACAGTCGATGGACGTGCACGATCTGCGTCAGGTGATCGGGCACGAGCAGCCGAGGCATGAGCGGCTGAATTCCGAAGCCTCAAACGCTCCTGAAAAGCAAAAAGCCCGCCGGCCGGAGCCAGCGGGCCTCTTCGTAGCAACGCGACTCGTTAGCCGGGCGAAGTGAGGATGATAACCGACGGCGGGATCGCGGCCGTAACAGCGGACAAACGCTCACGCCTGGTCAGAACAGGCTTCCCGTAGGTTTTCTTCATGGCGGTGCTCCTCGCTTTACCTGCGCGGCGGCAAAATTTGCCTTGCTCAAGCGAGTCTGGTCAGCCGCCTGCGACACCAGTTCGGCGCCGAGCAAGGGCCGTTCTGTAATAAAATTCGAAGCGACTGCAACCAATCTCACTCTGTGAAGTTTTGAAGACCTTGTGACCGTGAAAGAGGGGTTGATCTTGGCTGCTTTCCTACCTGTGCAGATTAAGTTTGTGAACTTCGAAACCAGTGCCATCTCGTCGGTGGCCGAAGCCAGAGCGGCAATGAATGGGGCGTGGAAGAACAAGGAAATGCATTCCTATCGACAGGCGTTGCGTTTGCTCGATGAGGCTCAGGCAGGCACTTGCCGGCAATCCATCGCGTTCGAGGCCTTTGTCAAAGCCGCAAGAGATCAGGACATGGTTGTTTCAGGCCAGCCAAGCAAGGGCCTCAGCCTCCTAGACGCGCTGACAAGCTCGATCTACGGCTAGGATCGCCAGCCGCCGTACTCGGTTTGAGCAGCAAGCGCCGCAGCGCGTCCAGCCCTGCAACTGCAAGCCGCCCGTGCCCCTCGGTGGAAAAGCGCGGGCCGACCAAGTTTGCACTTGGCCAACAGCGCAAAGGAACATCGGGAGAGCGCTGCGTTCGCATTTGTTCAGGCTGTCCCCGCGCATAGCAAAAAACCTGCCGCGTTCGGCAGCGTGCCGGGGCGGCTATTTCGACTCCACGCCCGGCTCAGGCTGAATGTCGATCGTGTCGCCATTTCCGTGCACGGCATCACGGTCCCAGCCGTTCGTCTTCTCGGGCGTTTTGACGACGGCTTCCCGGGTGTCCCGGCCTTTGTCCTTTCTGGGCCCTGGACCTGGCACATCGCGTGATGACTTTGGTTCCACATGCGCCTCCTTTTTTCAATCCATAAACAAGGTCGAGAGCTCGGGTTCCAACATTAGGAAAGCCCGCTGTCTTGGGAGAGTGCAGCGGGCCATTTCGCTAGGAGTTGAGGGAACATCTCCTCGTTGCGGAGATAACAGGCCAATGACGGTTTGGTTCCCAGCCGTTCACCCCCCTCGCAGCACGCCCCAGATAAGTGCGGTCAAACGCACCAAGCAGCCTTCGGCTACCTTTTCGCCAGCAAGAGCGCTTCGCGCACCAGCGATGGCAGACTGCCTAGCCCGAGCAAGTCGATAAGCTCGCGTGCTTGGCTGAGGGTGATGCCGGTTTTGTCCACAAGCCAGCTGGCGTGCTTTTCCTTGGTGGCTTGGATCAGGATTTTCGATTCATCGAGGCATTCATGGCAAATGCTCCATGGCGAAAACGAAACGTAACCCTTGTGAAGCAGCTCGCAAGCCAGCGTAGTGAAATGGTACGAATCAGACAAATCGGCCTTGCCGTTCGCCGTTAAACGAAGTGCGATGGCTAGCTAAGGACTGCCGCCTATTCGGCAGGATCGCCAGGAACCGCGTCGTGAACTTCCGTAACGATGTGGCCTTTCGGCTCGCCAGCCAAATACTGGACGTGAACGTCAACGACAAAGGTGCTTGTCATCGGGTTTGCATCTCTGGTGATCTGGCCTTTGGGGTCGGTAATGGAGGACTTCCGAAACAAGACCGGTAGAGCTTTAGGGCGCTTGTGGCGAGGAAGAGTTGCGTCCTTTCCGTCAGCAACTTGCCAACTACCCGGGACCTGAGCCCGTTGGCCGGGCCAGCTAAGAAATGCAAAAAAGCCCCGCCCCCTCTCGGCAGCGGGCAAGTTCTAGACTGTGCTGGGATCAAGCAGCGTAGGTCAACGAATGACCACAGCGTTGGTTGCGGATGGAGTGACTATATGGCCGCCGAACCTAAGTCCTGAACTGCCGTTTTCTGGAAGCGGTCGTTTATGCTTCTTTGCTCGGCTCATCCCCGAATACCTTGCTGTTTTGGCCAGGATCGCATTCGCGATATGGCTCATGGTCCGTAATTGGCCAACCGATACAATGATCTGATCCCCTCAGCATAGGTCAGGGCAGCTCCCATAGCCCGTCGTCCCGGTGGCAGCGCGGGCGTCCCAAACCGATGAAGCCGGCGGGTCTATTGAGCAGCGCTTGGAACACGGTAACATTAGCTCAGGAATAAACGGGGGACGCAGGTGCTACCTTCATCAGGGCTGGAACGGCTGAACGCATTTTCCGATGGCGTGTTCGCAGTTCTGATAACTGTTCTAGTTTTGGATTTGCGCCCGCCGGAAGTGCCGACCTTCAAGGCCCTTCTGGCGTCGTGGGAAACCTTGCTTAGCTACGCTGTGAGTTATCTCTTCATAGCCATCGTCTGGGCGAACCACCATCATCTCTTGCGCCACGCGAAAGAGAGCACGGCGTCCTTGATGTGGTACAATTTCGCGCATCTGTTCTCAGTCTCGCTGCTCCCCCTGGCCACGGCATGGATGGCTGTAAGTGAGTTGGCACCGCAGCCGGTCGCCTTCTATGCGACCGTGTTTTTCCTGGTTAACCTGACATATCTGTTGTTGATCCGCGAGCTCATTGATCCGATCCCCGAGAACGAGGTGTCGCCAGAAGTGCGGCGGCTCATGCGCCTGCGTGCCGTGATTACGCTCAGCCTTTTTGGGCTCGCAGCTATCCTGGCATTGAACTACCCAATCGTCGGACTGGGGATCTGTATTTGTTGCCTGGCAGTCTATCTCAAGCCCCAGGCGCGGGGCTGACAAGGTACGGCCAGAATCCGGCGTATTGTGCGGCGTGGCGGCGGGGCCGAGCACATCGAGGCTTGACCGTCCCGAACGAGCCATTCCGAGCATGTCCGCACTTGTCTGAGGATAGCCGTCTTGGCGCTTCGCTCGGTTTCCATCGTTGCTAACGCTGAACGCCACCCTTCAGGCGACTTGGGCTCTCTTGCGACGCCTATGCATTTAGCAATCTCGCGCGTCCGAACAATGCCGAAGTGGTCCATTCACTCGATCCTTCACCGGCCAATTCCGCGTTTCGATGACATCAGGGTTGAAACTGCGCTCGTCGTGAGAGACGGAGCTTTTGTCACGTGCTCTGGCGGCTTCGCGGCCTTCGATATGATGATCGACACCATCGAGAAGGAAGCCGGTCTTGAGCTGGCAGGCGCCGTCTGTCGGTACATGAGCACGGACCACGCACGCGAGGGAGGCTCCTCCCCTGCCATGCCCGCTAGTCTGCGACTGGCCGGAACCAGTGCCAAGTTAATCGAGGCCATTCGGCTGATGGAGGGCAATCTCGAGCAAACTATTGAACGCGATAGCGACCAAGATCGGTACATCGCGCCGACAGCTGGAGCGCCTGTTTCACAGCTATCTATCAACCACCCCCAGCCGCCACTATTTGAACCTTCGCCTCTCGCGCGCGCGTCAGCTGCTAGACACCACCGATCTTCGAATCCTTGAGATTGCCATTGCCTGCGGCTTCGAATCGCCGTCGCACTTTCGAAGAGTTTTCGTGACCATTTCGGAGAAGCTCCGAACTCTGTTCGGATAGCGCCATAGGTGCGGTCGCTGCTCTTGAAACTGCGATCGATGCTGGACACGAGGATGTCGTCGCTCGATCTGGTGGTGGCGACCGGCTATCTCACCCGACTTTTGGAAAATGCGCGAGTGGTCCGATACCTGGCGCATAATTTCCCGGAAACACTTTCAGAATTTCAAAAAATGACAGAGCCAAACCAGTCCGCGCGTTAGGCCGCGGCCCTTGAACGTCGAGAACTCCCGGAAAATCGAGAGTCCTCATGCCGGAAACAGGTTGCCATTCAGTTCGCGACAGAACCGGAAATTCAGCCGTGCCGAGACCGCTTCTGTTCGTTCAGGGCGGGAGCGAAACGCGCATGACGAGTGGGGACAGCAAACTGGTCGGAAAGGGGCTCTGCCTATTTTCATATTGGTCAAGATAGAAAAATAGGCTAATTGGATCTCGCGAAGGACCATGTTGGCGGCCTGCGCCTCACGCCGCCCAGGGCGCACCAGCGGTCGGTTATCAACGAGGTTGAGAAGGCCATTGTCGCTTTCGGCTAAGCTAGGATGCACGACCGGTGGAGGCTGCCAACCTCGGGTGGTGCGGGCATCGGGTCCGACATTGATGGGAAGAATTGGGATTCTGTTTTGGAATAACGAGTTCAAAGATTTCCGCTCACTCCCGAATATGGGCTGCGGTAACATCTATGTTCCTAAAGGCGAATGGCAGGCTGCAACAGCGGACGTGATCGAGCTGATCGGACAGTCTGTTCTGTCGGCGTACCAGGCTTGTCGCGCCGAGCGTGACCGGATGCCACGCTGTAAGGCGGCCTAAGCGTGAAAGAAACGCGCATTCGAGTCCGTGCAGGATGGGAGTGGATCGACTGGCGCGAATTGTGGCAATCACGGGACCTTGTCATGCTGCTCGTACGCCGCGACCTCGTCACCAAATACGCTCAGACGATGCTAGGGCCGCTTTGGTTCGCCATCCAGCCGATTGTGATGGCAATCGTCCTGTCGGTCGCTATAAACGGCGGTGCCGGTGTCGCGACGGAAGGCGTCCCGCCGTTTCTCTTCAATCTCTGCAGCCTCGCGCCTTGGTTTTATTTCTCCCAGACCTTCGGCTCGGTCGGGGCCACATTCGTCAACAACGCCGACCTGTTCCAGAAGGTCTATTTTCCTCGCAGCTCAGTTCCGTTGGCCGTGGGTCTGTCGAACCTGGTCGCACTGGCCATTCAGACTAGCCTTTTCTTAATTGTTCTAATCACTTACCACGTCAGCGGGGTGTGGACATCGCACTCCTGGCGGATCATCCTCATTCCTGTCCTATTCGTCGAACTCGTCGTTTTCACGCTGGGGGCAGGCCTTTGTGTGGCCTCGCTTGCGGCACGCTATCGTGATCTCGTCCACGCCATGCAATACGTGCTCCTGATCGCCATGTTCGCCTCCTTGGTATTCGTGCCGTTGTCTAGCCTCCCGGCTCACCTTCGCTGGCTCCCCTGGTTCAACCCCCTTGCCGTGATCGTCGAGAACATGAGGTCGCTCGCACTCAATACCCCAGCTGTATCGGCAATTCAGTCGGCCGTGTCGGTAGCGATCAGCTTAGGCCTGTTTCTGGTGGGGCTTCTCGCCTTCGAGAGAGCATCCCGCACTGCGGTCGATTTGGCCTGACCGAGACAGATCCCATGAATCCAGCGATCGAGATCAAGAACCTGTCCAAGCGGTACGATTTGCATCCTCGACCGACATCGCTGCGTGAGAGTGTCGGAGCGTGGCTTGGCCGGGGCGAAGCGTCCGAGGCGCAGGGCACGCAATACTGGGCACTTCGCGGCGTGTCGCTGTCGATCGAGGCGGGCGAAGTCGTCGGCCTCATAGGCCTCAACGGGGCAGGCAAGTCAACTCTCCTCAAGATTCTCTCGCGCATTACAGATCCGTCGGCGGGAGAAGTCCGCATCCGCGGCCGCGTGGGCGCCCTGCTCGAGGTTGGTGCCGGCTTTCACGGGGACCTTACCGGACGGGACAATATCTACCTGAGCGGCGCCATTCTCGGCATGTCGAAGGCGGAACTGGACAGGCGCTTTGAGGAGATCGTCGCCTTCGCTGAGATAGAGCGCTTTCTCGATGTACCTGTAAAACGCTATTCGAGTGGTATGTTCGTTCGCTTGGCCTTCGCGGTGGCCGTCCACCTCGATCCGGATATTCTCATTCTCGACGAGGTCTTGTCGGTTGGGGACTCGCGCTTCCAACGCAAGTCCCTGTCCAAGATCGAAAGCCTCGTTACGAAGGGGGGGAGAACGGTGCTTCTGGTGAGCCATAACATGGATACGGTCAATCGGCTGTGTTCCCGCTGCCTTTGGCTCGAATCCGGATCAGTGAAGGCCCTCGGCGAAACGCGAGAGGTCGTGACGTCTTATCTCGCCTCGGCGGGTGACTTCGCGGGATCGAGCAATCGAATTGATGTTACCGCGGCACCTCGGACCGGCAATGGCAAAGCCCGCTTCCTCGGCATCTCCATCGATAGTGGGAACCCTTCTTCGTCGGGTCAGATCTGCACCGATGGGCCGGCCCGTTGCACGCTTGACATTGAAGCTGAAGACGACATCGACGTGGACAGTCTTGCCGTGGTTATCAATAGCCTTTCGGGCCTGAAACTGGTCAATGCAGATACAGCATTACTGGGGAATGCCTGCCGGCTGCGCGCTGGCCAGAACCGCGTGACTGTCACGATCGATCAGTTGCATTTGCTGCCGGGAACGTACGGCCTCGAACTCTGGATGGGACAAAGATCAGGTGACTACCTTGCAGGTGACATCCTGGATCACGTCCACCACGCCTGCCGGGTCGAGGTCCTTAGGCCGGGCGGACCTGATGGAAGGGTTCTTCCCGCGGAAGGCCTAATCCCCTGCGTCTACAAGTTCGAGGTCGAAACTTGACGGGAAGAACGACTTATTGCGCCAACCAGCGATCGATTGCAGGCTAGTCGCCCGATGCCGGCCCAAATTCCTAGGGCGAAATACAGATTGATGAATGAAGGCCGCCGATCGCGACCGCTGATCCGATCGAGTATCACGGCGTGTGCGGCATGAAGCGTCTGACGTAACGCGGAGCGGACGTATTGCCCAACGCAGGATGCAAAACCTCTCTCCCAGACCAAGGCGTCCACAAGTACCTGCGAGATGCCAAGGCCGAACGCCAGCCGTTTTAGGTAACTTGGCGTGGTCCGGAAGGCGGGGATAATGTGATCAATTACGCAATCGGGCGTGTACCATAGATCCCACCCGCACGCTGAAATCCGAAGGCTGATCTCCGTGTCGCCCCCCGAAACAAGCCTTCGCCCAATGCGGTCAGCGAGAAAAGGCGTTTCGATCCAGCCTGTTTGATCGAGGGCGGCGCGGCGCAGGACGATCCCGGCTCCGACCAGCCCCCAAATCCGGCATGCTTCGAGCCCATGGTCCTGGCAGGCCAAAGTCCAGCCCACGGCTTTGGGAAGCGGCTCGGCGCCGTTCTCCCAGTAGGGCCTGACAACCCCGCCGAAGGCTCCGCACCGCGGATGTGCATCAGCGAAAGCTATTGCGTTCGCCAGCCAGCTTTCATCGAGCAGGCAGTCATCGTCGACCAAGGCCAGCCACTCACCGGCCGTTTCCCTGACGCCGCGCTGGCGCGCAGGCGTCAATCCCTGCTGGCGTTCTCTCACGACACTCAGCTGTCCTATCCGCTTGGCGTTCTTGTGGCGCTCAACAACAAGCTGGGTGTCATCTGTGCAATTGTTGTCAACAACGAGCACTTCCCAAGATCGATCACGGCAGTATTGCCGCGCCAAACGATCCAGAGTTCGATCGAGAACAGACGAATTATTGTACGTACAAATAACGACGCTAACTTTGAATTTACCGCTCAAGATGAACTCCTTCTATTGGAATTGCCGCGCAAGCGACTTGTCGACGGGCTGCTGACAAGCTTACCCAGGCCCTATGGAGTGTCGATCGGTGTTGTATCATTTACAGAGGCTTCGCGCGCGCTCGCCTGCATCCTGATCCCCGGCATCGCAAATTGACCAGGGCGGCCTCTATGGCATAGCCAAAATGACAGTGGGAATTTCCATGGCCTTCCTATGGGCGTACCATTTTCCTAAGGCGCGGTCACTCGCCAGGTTACGACGGTCTTGCGCCCCGCGACTGACACTCCTAACATCGGTTTCAAATCACGTCGAAACGTGATCGGCCGAGTTCGCACATCTTGGAGCTAGGTCGATGACCAAGGTACGCCGCTCACCGCTTAGAGCCGCAGTCCAGTAGCGCGAAGCCAAGGCGTGAAACCTCTTGGCAGGACCCGACGGTATGTGATGCCTGAGAGCGCCCGGGGAGTTCGCTACGCAAAATGCAGGATGTTTGCCCATCGCATCTTGCCAGAAATTGTCAAGAGACGATTGAGGCGGCTAATGAGATATGGGCCGCCTGGCGTCGGAAAGGTGCGCTTCGGCGACTTCGGGCGGACTGATCCGGTCAGCCGAGATTTCGGGTATGATCGCGGAACACCAATTGATCGGATCTACATCGAGAGATTTCTGGCGGAACACGCGTCAAGTATCCACGGTAGAACGCTTGAAGTCGTCGATGACGATTACACGGCTCGCTTCGGAGGACCGAAAACGACACAGCGTGATATCGTCGACTTGCGTCCTGAAAACACTCGAGCGACGATCGTCGGCGACCTCACGAACCTGAGCGCAGAGTGGAACGATAAGTTCGATGCGATCGTACTGACCCAAACCCTGCATCTCATCTTTGATCTGCAGGGGGCCGTTTCTGCGCTGTTCCGGCTCCTCAAGAGCGGCGGAACCGTGCTTGTGACGGTGCCAGGCCTGACGCCCATTGATCATCATCAGGAATATGAAACGTGGTATTGGTCGCTGACGGAAGCTTCAGCTCGCCGATTGTTCTCGGATGTCTTTGGGGCGAACTCGACGCATATTGCTGTCTACGGGAACGTCTGCTCTGCGGTATGCTTTCTCGAAGGTATTGCCGCGGAAGAGCTCAAGCCAGAAATGCTGCACGAGCGGGACCATCACTTTCCTGTCACCATCGGGATATGCGCCACAAAGGGCTAATAGGATGGCTTGGACGCTCAAGACAAAGCTGCAGGGCGTTTTGCGTCGCCATGCCTTGAAGCCGGTGATCCTGATGTACCATCGCATCGCGGCAACGGACTTGGATCCCTGGGAACTCGCCGTTTCGCCAACCAATTTCGAGAAGCAGGTCCTGGACCTCGGAAAGACGAGACGTGTGCTGCCGTTGCTAGAGTTCGCATCGAGGCACATTGAAGGAAGCCTTCCACCTGACGCTGCAGCCATTACTTTCGACGACGGCTACGCGTGCAATGCCTTAATCGCGGCGCCTATCCTGGAAACGCTCGGTCTTCCAGCTACGTTCTTTCTGGCAACGTCCATGCTCGGCAAAACCGACGAGTTCTGGAACGATGCTCTCGAACGGGTTATCTTCGATCCTAGGGCAGCAGGACCAGCCTCCATGGTCGTCGCCGGTCGCGAGGCTCATGTTGATCTGGGTGAACACGCCGATGATTACCAATTGGGCCGAGGGTGGCGAGCTATGCAGGAGCCGCCTCGAACTGCGCGCGAGCACGCTTATCTCAAGCTTTGGGAAGTTCTGAAGCCGGTCTCACTTGATGTGCAATACCAAGCAATCGAATCACTCGCTCGCCAGGTCGGCAGTGACTTGGCGCCTCGAACCAGCCACCGACCTATGACGATTGATGAAGCCCGACTGCTCTCGCGAAGGTCGCGCTTGGACATTTCAGGTCACACAGAAACCCACGTCTCTCTCCCATTGTGGGATCGGCACATCCAGCTGAAGGAGATCCAACAAAGTCGCCGGACGTGCGAGGACCTGTCGTGCCGCCCATGTCCCACATTCGCCTACCCCTATGGCGACTATTCCGACCTGACCATCGAATGCGCAATAGAGTCGGGGCTGGTCTGCGCCGTGTCGGCCTACCCCAGAACTGTGGCGAACACAGACCTCCCTCTGGTGCTGCCGCGGATCATGATGACAAACGAGAGCATTGTTGGACATCTCGGGGCAAATTGATGCACAAGCCCATGTTCGGCAGCGCGGTCGCAGCGTTATTGTTCAGCTCGTGAGCCGGCCTTCAAGTCGGGGCGAGATCTTGCCTGTCTCGACGATCGGAAGCACGAAAGCCTGCGCCACCAAAGCTTGGCAGATCTGCTTCTTGAGCAAAGGGCCCACCGAGCGCTCTCGTATAAGCCTAGCCAAAGCTGAGATAAGTTCCTTCTGAACGACTAAATGAGTAGCCGTTCCAAAAATTATCGAAAAAGGAAATATTTTTAAGTAATTCAACAATACTTCTCGCAAGTACCGATCGATGATCATCTCCCTAACACGGCCATTGGAGAAACTCTGGTCGACGAGGACTTCCAACTGCCCGACATCGCCTCGATCGGAACGAACGACGGCAATGAAAGACCTGATATCTGGGCCAAGATCGATCTGCGGAATGGCCCCGGGAATTCGGACAATCCGCGAGGCCACACTTCCAACAACGCCTATGCTGTCGGACGCATTAGCGGTAGCGGCGAGACGTTCTGTATGGTCCAGCACTTCGGTCACGAAAGAAGGCCCACAGCGGGCAATCGTGCCAATTCTCTGTATGAACTCTTGAAGGTGAGGTTTCAGTGTAGGCCAGCAGCCTTCCCAATTGGGTCTGAAGTCGCCTAATCCGATGGGAATGGCGTCGAACAAAGCCGCTCCGATATCAGAAGCTGACAAGGGCTCGGCAGGAAGAGCTTGCATCCCCCTCAGGATGCCCTGAGTTGAGTGCTTGCGTGCGACTGCAAGACCCGCCAGCCAACTGGCAAAGCGATATGCCGCAGCGGGGAACTCTGCAGGCGATACGCCTTCGGCATACATGGGATGGGGTCTGGGAACTCGGGGATCGGGGCCGTGCCCACGGGCGATGACGATGAGACCGTCTCGAAACTCCTGCTCGTAGAAGGTACTGAGCGAGGATTCTGTTTGTCGGTAAAAGGCCACGAAGTCATCAACGCCCATGCAGCGGGCGCCAGACCGGATGACACGTTGCCAGAGATCCCAGTCTGCGCAGCCCATCAATGTTTCATCAAAACCGCCAAGCTCGTGAAAGGTCGAGTTTTTCAAAATGCATGCGTGGACCATAAACGTGGCCGTTGATGCAAGGCGATGGAATAAGTCGCCCCCGGGAAGGTGCACCTGCGATGGATCCTGGCTGTGGTCCCCGCACACGCGAAGGCCTAAGGCGTGCACAAGGTGCACATCCTGGCCGGCAGCGCGCAATAGCGAGCCAAGGGCATTAGGAGCAAGCCAGTCGTCGCTGTCGAGAAAAAGCAGCCAATCTGCCTTTGCTTTTGCCGCTCCCGTGTTTCTGGCCGAAGCAGCACCTTGCTGCGTCTGCAACCAGACCGAAATTCTGGCGTCTTGGGACGCGAGATTCTGAAGCACGGCGGGTGTTTCATCGGTAGACCCATCGTCAACGAGAATGGCTTCCCAGTCGGCGACGGATTGCGCCTTAAGTGAAGCCACTGCTTCGAGGATTAGCATGGGTTGATTGTGGACGGGGATGACTATGGAAACCTGCGGCATAGTGGTCCTGTCCAAAGGCATCCAGGTGCTTCGTGACCTTTCGAGGATCGCGAACAGGATGGTGAGCGCGCCTTCGCGGCGGCAACCAAGCGGTAGAATGTTAACTTTTTCTGGGGGCGGTTCAAGATGGAAAAAGGCAGCCGACACCGTCAGCTTCCGCAGCAACGACCTGCTTTAGCAGGCCCGGTAGGGAGAGTGCGCCGTCAATCGATCGCTTCAGAATTTAAGGGCGACCGAGCCTAAACAACCAGATGGTTAGCCGCGTCGTTGACGTGGTGGTGCAGACAGTGTTCCTGACCGGCGCCGATCCGGCCATTTTCCCAACAACGGCGTTGCATCGTTGTCAATTGCCGAAGTGCCTTTTATTGGGATCAGTGACGGCTCTTCAATCTTCCGCTTACGTCCAATTTTCAGGGCTTCGATTTCGTCATCACGCCTCGCGATGCGGCTTTCCAAGTTTGCGATGCGCTCTGTCAAAAAGTAGCGGCCAACGATGAACCCTCCGCCTCCAAAAAGAGCTGCGAAAGTCATAAAGGCTATAGGGTTAGCGATCACCAGAGCCGCATTGGTCTGGAAGAAAGTGATCAGATCGTGCAATTTTGAACATCCTCTCAGTTCCGGGGAAGTCTGTGTATTTCCAGTCTCACCGGGCCACCTCGATCGCAGCTCGTGCAGAGAAGCGCCCGCTCAACGGTACTGAATAGCGCGTCCTTCCCGTATCGCCCGATCAGCGCAGCCGCCTTCACCTCGGCGTGATGGGAGCAAGTCTTGCACCACGCCCGCAGCTTGTGCCATTCGCGTAAGTCCCCGAGGGAGACGTCCAGACCGGCATGAATGCTTCCGTCAACAATTGCCCGTGGCGGGATCTTCACCTCCCCAGGCGTCAAGATTTTTTCCATGACATGCCGGCTGTTGTAGTGGATCAGCAGCGTGCCGGGTCGACGGCGAATTGCAGCCTGCCAGGCGGCTTGGCTGACTGTCGCATCCGGGGACGTTGAAATCGTTTCGAGATGGGTCTTTTCCTCCCTGTCCCAGACTTCGATGCGGAAATTGTCCTCGGCCGGATTCGCCATCAGGTCCGTCCCTTGTGCCAGCCGCGAGAGAAGCCGTTGGAAACTGCCGCGCGCGACAGCGCGAGCTCACGCTCGAGTTCAGTGTTCCTGGATAGAACGTGCAGCAGTGCGAGTACGGAGTCGCCGCCGGCTGCGGCGATGGCCGGCTGCGCCGCGGTTTCCAACTCCGACATAGCTTCGCCGCCCGGGCGTTCTGGCGCTTTCCCATAGCCTTTCCTGCTCATATGTCTTTCAGGAATAAGGAACATATTCCTGCCTCGTCAAGGCCGCTCTTGACTTTTTGTTCTCATTTCGTTCACTGTTGACCAGATTGGCCGCGGGAGGCGAGTTATGAGGCTTCAGCTGGAAATCAAAGGCGCTTCGCCGGAAGAGAAGCACCGCGGCATCGAAGCGGCCAAAGCTGTCCTTGCCGCAGCGGGAATATCCGCTGAAGAGGCAACGGATGGGATGTTCGCGCTCGAAAACTGGGACGATTCCAGCTTTGACGATGATGAAGCACCCACGGAGGACGAGGATGTGGCGGCGGCGATCTGGATGGGCGCCAACAAGGCGGCAATCATGGCGTGCTGCGCTGACTGGCCAAGTGATGCGGCGCCGGAGAACTATCAATTCCTTGAGTTGGTGGATTGATGTCCGACCACGGCCTGCCTTCCCAGAAAAAGCCGAAACTCATCGTTGTCGTGGCCTTCGACCGCGGCGAAGATGGCGAACTGTTCACGGCCTATGGCCCGACTGATCAGCAAAGCGAGGAGCGCGCGATCAGGACAGCCAAGGCGCTCGCTTCGACGCATGGCGGCGTGATCGCGTGGAGCCGAGATGCCGACCCTGCATTAGGCGATTACGGTCCGCCCACAACGCTGTTCGTCAGTGGCGATGTCCCAGACATGGAATAGGCGCCGCCGTGTCACGAGCTTTCGGGTCGCATAGTCTCCACTGAGAGCGCCCCGGCCGAAAGCGGCCGAGCGTGTGCGCCGATGTCAACTTGAGTTTCTTGATCTCGTCCGGCTCGATCTTGATGAAATGGTCCTTGTCCACC
>NZ_VFTI01000056.1:0-15611 GCF_006439515.1 Mesorhizobium sp. B3-2-1
TCCCCGTCCCCAACGACCGGGTCAAAGGAGCCGGCCCCGTCCCCGGGCCGGCTCCGCCATTTCTGGAGGGAAGCCGCCAAAACTGACCCGACGACACGTGGTGCATCGCGTCGCCCCTGCCTTTCCACGCGCAACAGATCGATGCACAATCGGCCGTTGGTTTCGTTTCCTGGGTCACGCCATGCTGGAAATCCCGGAAGATCGATGCGAGCGCCACCGGCTGTTCAAGGCGATCGACGATGCCTTCAAGGCCGGTGACTTCGTTGGACTCGGCAAAGCCTTGGGCGGTTCGCCCGGCTGGTTCGACGAGCGCATGCCATTCGAACTCGGTCTTGGCCATCCGCTGGAATACGCGATCTACTGGAGTCCGCTTGCCTTCGTCGCGGCGCTGCTCGACGCCGGATCCAGTCCGAACTACGGGGATCATGCCGGATTTCCCTCGATCATCGCGGCGCTGTCCACCGAGCGCGCGGACAAGGTCGACATCATCCGTATCCTCGTCGATCACGGCGCCGATCCGGACATGCGAGGCGTCAACGACTGGACACCGCTCCACTACGGCGTAGCCATGCGTGACGCCGAGGCGATCCGCCTGCTTCTCACCGCAGGCGCGGACCCTTCTTTGAGGACTCGTATCGATCACTACACGACAGCCCTTGAAGAAGCAGAGATTGCAGGATTCGAGTTGGGCGCTTCGCTGTTGAGAGAAGCCACAGCCGAGCGCGCGCTCGGCGACCGGGATCGTTAGACGCAACCGGTGTCCGAAGTCACGTCCCGGCCGAGAGTTCAGACCTTCTTCAGCCCAGCCTTGAAGCGTTGGCCATTGGCGACATAATGCGCGGCCGAGGCCCGCAGCCGCTCGACCGCGGCGTCGTCCAGCACCTTGATCGCCTTGGCAGGCGAACCAACGATCAGCGAATTGTCCGGAAACTCCTTGCCTTCGGTGACCAGGGCGCCAGCGCCGACGAGTGAATTCTTGCCGATCCTGGCGCCGTTCAGCAGGATGGCGCCCATGCCGATCAGGCTATTGTCACCAATCGTGCAGCCGTGAAGCGTGGCGCGATGGCCGATCGTACAGCCCTGTCCGATGGTCAGCGGAAAGCCGGGATCGGTGTGCATGACAGTATGTTCCTGCACATTGGTGTCGGCGCCGATGATGATGGGCTCGTTGTCGCCCCTGATGACGGCACCGAACCAGAAGCCGGCATTGCGGCCGATCCTGATGTCGCCAATCAGCGTGGCATCGGGCGCAATCCAATTCGAGTCCGCGTCGGCGAAGCTGGGCTCCGTTCCATCGATTGCATAAAGCGGCATTGTCGGTCTCCGAATCGTCTCAGAGTGAAAACCCTAGGAGACGGAGCGCCCAGGAAGCAATGGCAAGCACGACGATGCCCAGCGCCAGGGACCAGGCAATAGCGGTGCAGCCGCATGACAAGAGCGCCGCTGTCGAGATGCGGTTCTGGCGCCGCGCATCGAGGGCATCGTTGACCAGCATGAATGGCCCGGCGCCGGCAGTGACGGCCAGCGAGCGCAGTACATGCGAGGGCGACACATAGGGCTCGGTGAAGGCGACCTTGCGACCCGATACCAGCTCCATTGTCGAGCCGGTCAGCCCGCAAACCGTCAGCCCGACGACAAAAGCGAACAGCAAGAGTTCCATCTGGGCCACATTAACCCTCCATTTACCATGAAATCGCACAGTCGCTTCAGGATGGCAGCAAGAGCCGTGCCGTATGATGTGTGCCGTCAAGAGACACCCAGATGGGGGACACCGGGATGGCGGACACCGGGATGGCGCACAGGCGGTGGGACGATGACCGAGATGAAGCAGGCAGCGATCGCCGACGGCGCGGAACTCACCGTGGTCGATTCCATGCTGATGAAGCGGGTGTTCTACGCGTTCGCGGCTCTGGCCTTGCTGTCGATAGCCATCAGCCTTGGCGGCAAATGGTTCGGCCGCTCCATTGCCATGGCCGGCTACACCGACGACGCGACCGTGCGCCAGGTGGTGATCGGCAACAACGTCATCACCGTGCCGGCCAATTTCATCAGGTTCGAGCCGGCCAGGCGCAACGGTATCGCCTCGCGCCTCGACCTTTACCTGCGCTATCCCCAGATGGACGGCTACAGCGAGGCGTCGCGCGACGATTTCAATCACGCCGGGGCCAACAGGAACATCATCTTCCTGTCCTTCGAGCAGCAGATGATGTCGCGCGACATGAGCGGCCGGTTCGGGCCGATCTACAGCGCGCTGATCGTCCAGCCCGGCGTTCCGGGGCCTGGCGGTACGACGGTCTACGGGTTCAATGAGAAATCAGGTTATCTGAACGAGGTGCTGGTTGTCGGCAAGCGCGGTGGCAAGGACCCGTTCGTGGCCCGCTGCCTCAGCGGGCCGAGCGCCGGCGAATCGCTGGCTCCTTGCGAGCGGGACATCCATGTCGGGGATGATCTCAGCCTTACCTATCGCTTCCCGAGGGAATTCCTTGGCGACTGGCGGACGCTCGATGCTGCGATCGCGGCAGAGGCGGGGCGAATCCTGAAGACCCGACATTGACCGGCTGAAAAGCGGCCCGGCCGCGCTCTACGCGGCCTGCCGTGGCATTGCGGGCTCAGGCCAGGTCGATATCGAGGATCGCCATCGAGAAATTATAGTCGCCATCGTCCTCATCCTTGAAGACGATGCCGAGGAATTCCTCGCCGACGTAGACTTCGGCCGAATCTTCCTTGCGCGGCCGTGCCTTGACCTCAAGCTTGGGGTTCTGGAAGACGCGCTTGAAATAGGCGTCCAGCTTTCTGATTTCGTCCGGCTTCAACAGTCTTCTCCGATCATCGGCTTGCTCGTTTGAACGGCGCTTCTGGCACGTCGACAATGGCGATGTAAAGGCAAGCCGGCCTTATTGCACCGGAAGCGGGCAGCGCCGCCGGGCAATCATGCCGGGCAGCTGCCAGCAAATCAGATATCGAAACTGATGACGTGGTCCATCTTCTGCGACGGCAGAAGCTGGTCCATCTGGCGCGAAGGCTGGTCGCAGCCGGTCTCGCCGACCACGCGGGCCGGCACACCGGCAACCGTCTTGTTGTGCGGCACAGGCGACAGCACCACCGATCCGGCGGCAATCTTGGAGCAATGGCCGATCTCGATGTTGCCGAGAATCTTGGCGCCGGCGCCAATCAGCACGCCATAGCGAATCTTGGGATGGCGGTCGCCACCGGCCTTGCCGGTACCGCCCAGCGTCACGCCGTGCAGGATGGACACATCGTCCTCGATCACGGCGGTCTCGCCGACGACGAGGCCGGTGGCGTGATCGATGAAGATGCCCTTGCCGATGCGCGCGGCCGGATTGATGTCGGTCTGGAAGACTGCGGACGAACGGCTCTGCAGGTAGAGCGCGAAATCCTTGCGGCCCTGATTCCACAGCCAATGCGCCAGCCGATGGGTCTGGATGGCGTGAAAGCCCTTGAAGTAGAGCACCGGCATGATGAACCGGTCGCAAGCCGGGTCGCGGTCATAATAGGCCTGGATGTCGACGCGCACCGTGGTCGGCCAGTCCTTGTCGTCGGCGAGCATCGACTTGAACGTCTGGCGGATGAGATCGGAGCCGATATCCTGATGGGCAAGCCGCTCCGCGATCCTGTGAATGACCGCCTCTTCCAGGCTTTCCTGGTTGAGGATCGTCGCATAGAGGAACGCGGCCAGCAGCGGGTCGCGGTTGACCGCTTCCATCGCTTCGTCGCGGATCGAACGCCAGATCGGATCGACCGGCTGCAGCGCGTCGTGGCGGGAAATGCTGATGCTGTTCATCGACGTCTCGTCCTGCGTCCTGCTAGTCTGCTGTCATCGGGGCCGCACATATAAGCCAGATCATAGCACGACTGAACTCAATTTTCCTTAGTGCTGTGTCAAATGGATTTGGTTCGCGGGAATTCAAGCAGCCATGGAAAACGAACCCCTGATCGACGACGCGCTGAAAACCGAGCTTTCGGCGCTCTACGCCGCCGAGGAACGCCACTATCACGGCCTTGCGCATATCGAGGCAATGCTGGCGCTGGCTCGCGACTATCAGGGAGAACTGGACGACCCTGAAGCCGTCGAAGCGGCGATCTGGTTCCACGATGCCATCTACGACAGCAGGGCCAAGGACAATGAGGCGCAAAGTGCCGCCCTTGCCGAGCAAAAGCTCGCGGGCCGCACCGATGCCGCCCGCCTGAAGCGCATCAGCGCGATGATCCTCGCCACCGCCACGCATCAGTTGCCGCCTTTCGACGACGCGGCGGCGACGCGTGACGCCAGCCTGTTTCTCGACATGGATCTTTCGATCCTGGGCGCCGACCCGGTTGCGTTCGATGCCTATGAACGCGCGGTTCGCCGCGAATATGGCTGGGTGGAGGAGCCGATGTGGCGTGCCGGACGCGGCGCGGTGCTAAAGAGCTTCCTTGCCCGTCCGCATATTTTTCTCACGCAGGAGTTTAGGCAGCGCTTCGAACCAAAGGCAAGGCTGAACATGGCGCGGTCGCTGGAGACCTTGACCTAGGTCAATTTCGCGATCCGAGGCGCTTCGTCTCAAGAAACTGGCGCCTCAGAGCGGATTTTCGGCGTAGAACTCCAGCACACGTTGCTTGAAGGTCTTGTCTCCGACGGCCAGCATATGGTCGCGGCCCTCGATGTGGAAGGCCCTGGCGTTGGGCATCAGCGCCGCAAGCTCGTCCGGCGATCCGCCAATGTCGTCGGTGGTACCGACCGCGACCAGCGTCGGCTGGGCGATGCGGGCAATATCCTCTTCACCAAGCAATTCCCGTGACGTGACGATGCAGGCGGCAAGCGCCCGGCGGTCGCTGCGGGTCTGGTCGGCGAAGGCACGAAAAGAGCGGCCGCGTGGATGGGTGGTCGCGGCCGGATCCTCGGCAAGGAGGGCGGCGGCAATCGGATCCCAATCGCCTACCCCATCGATCATGCCGATGCCGAGGCCGCCAAAGACCAACGTCGCCACCTTGTCCGGATCGGACAGTGCCAGGAAGGCCGCAATGCGCGCGCCCATCGAATAGCCCATGACATGGGCCCGCTCGATGCCGAGATGATCGAGCAGGGCTGCCGCGTCCGAAGCCATTTTCGCGGGCGTATAATCGGCCTCGTCGTAACTCTTGGACGACGAGCCGTGGCCGCGATTGTCGAAGGCGATGGCGCGATAGCCGGCATCGTTGAGCGTCTTGAACCAGCCGGGTGAAACCCAGTTGACATAGTGGCTCGAGGCGAAGCCATGAATCATGAGCACCGGATCGCCCTCACCCGATGCCGGCTGGCGGTCGAGGAAGGCTAGATCGAACCCGTCATGGGAGAAAAACTGCATCGGAAAGCGATCCCTGGCGCTCAGTCGGAATCGACGTTCGGAGAATCGCCCTTGTCCGCGGGCGGCATGCCAGGGCTGGATGCGGTGCCTATCGCCGGATGGCGCAGCAGATCGCCGTCCGCGATGCCGTCCCTGGCGGCAGTGCCGGCCTTGAGCTCGAGCACGAAGCGGACCGGCTCGCCCGGCGAGACGATCGCCTCGGATTGCGGCTCGCCCTGCTTGATTGCGCGGATCCTGCCGTCCTGGCCGACAAAGATCAGATCGAGCGGCATCGGCGTATTCTTCATCCAGAAACTGACGTCGCGCGTCTCGTCGAAAACGAACAGCATGCCATGATTGGCGGCCATGTCCTCGCGAAACATCAGTCC
Organism: Mesorhizobium sp. B3-2-1; assembly: GCF_006439515.1. Taxonomy (NCBI): domain Bacteria; kingdom Pseudomonadati; phylum Pseudomonadota; class Alphaproteobacteria; order Hyphomicrobiales; family Phyllobacteriaceae; genus Mesorhizobium; species Mesorhizobium sp. B3-2-1. Next base: position 5,714 of record NZ_VFTI01000056.1, read on the forward strand.
GGCTTCCCGCTCTGCCTCGGTATCGGCGACTTCGATCGAGAAGGAGCGTTTGCCATTCTTGGTCACAGCGACCAGCGGCGCGGGATCGACCGGAAGGATCATCGCCTGGCCATCGGCGGCGCTGGGTACCTGGAAATAGAAGAATGCGGCGGCGGCGACCATGACGGCAGCCACAGCGCACATCACGCCCGCCGTCAGCCCGTTCCTGTGTGTCATATGAAATCCTCGGCCGGATCGCCCTAGTGCGAGACCGGCAAGGTGCCCATATCGGGGTGAATTTCGGCGGCCATAAGGCCTTTGTCACCGCGGCCGAAACGGACAAGCACGACGTGCCCCGGCCGAAGCTCGGTGATGCCGTAGCGGCGCAAGGTCTCCATATGGACGAAAATATCCTCGGTGCCCTCGCCGCGCGTCAGGAAGCCAAACCCTTTGGTGCGGTTAAACCATTTGACCAAAGCGCGTTCGAGCCCACTCTCCGGCGTTACCGAGACATGGGTGCGCTGCTCCTGCATTTCGGCGGGATGGACGGCGGTGGTGACATCCATGGAAAGCACACGGAACGCCTGCAGCCCGCGCTCGCCCTGCTTCACAAGACAGACCACGCGCGCGCCTTCCAAGGCTGTCTGGAAGCCGTCCCGTCGAAGACAAGTCACATGGAGGAGGATATCGCCCGAAACACCGTCATCCGGAAGGATGAAACCATAGCCCTTGGCCACATCGAACCACTTGATGGCGCCGGAAATTTCGGTCAGGTCGGCGGAATCGCCGCCTTCGTCGCGCGTCAAAGCGTCGCCAAGGGTATTGGCCCGCCCCGTCAAAGAGGCCTTTTCCCCCATAAGAATGCCCCCTTTATTCAAGAACACCGCAACTGATTCTTGATACCAGATTAACACCGCGGCTTCCGGTGTGTGCAAGACCTGACGTGCCTTTTTTCACGGTTCATTGCGGGAATACCGGATTTGTTCTTTGCCGGCGCTGCCTGACCCGAACGATTGCCCTTTGGCCGGGCCGACCCTATGTTGCGCCGCAACCCAACAGATCGAGGAAAACACATGCGCTATCTGCACACCATGGTCCGCGTCGCCGATGTCGATGCCTCGCTCGATTTCTACTGCAACAAGCTCGGGCTGAAGGAAGTTCGCCGCCATGAAAGCGAGCAGGGCCGCTTCACGCTGATCTTCCTGGCCGCGCCGGAAGACGAGCAGAGCGGCATCAGCGAGAAAGCGCCGCTGGTCGAACTCACCTACAATTGGGATCCCGAAGACTACAAGGGCGGGCGCAATTTCGGCCACCTCGCCTACGAGGTCGACGACATCTATGCCACGTGCCAGCGACTGATGGACAATGGCGTCACCATCAACCGGCCGCCGCGCGACGGCAACATGGCCTTTATCAGGTCGCCAGACGGCATCTCCATCGAGCTTCTGCAGAAAGGCCCGGCCAAGGCCAAGGCGGAACCGTGGGCATCGATGGCGAATACCGGAAGCTGGTAATCGGTCACCTTTTCGAGTGGCCGGCGGCCACTCCATGGTGTTTCGCTAAATTGTGCCTATCTATGCGGCGATGGCGCCTGCCCTGAAGAGCGGCGCCACATCATCGGATTCAGCTTTGGAGAACCCTTCATGCCGACCAGCCACGCCAATGTCTCCACGGCGCACGCAAGCCGCTATCTGCAGCAGTTGTGCAAGCATTGGGCGCACAAGTTTCCCGTCGAGTTCGACCCCAATCACGGCGTCATCGACCTTTCACTCGGCCGCACGGTCATGGACGCCGACGGGGCAGCGCTGCACATCACGGTATCGACCGGCGAGTCCGCTTCGATCGAGCGCCTCGAAAGCGTCGTTGCCGACCACATCAAACGCTTTGCGTTCCGCGAAGAATTGGCTTTCGACTGGAAACGCGCCGAGGCGGCATAGCGCGTTCATGCGTGTCGCCAAGCATTTCCGGCGAGACGCATGGATCAATCGCTACCGGACTTGCCCGCCATCTCCAGCAGCGCCAGCATCGATCGCCAATTGCGGGCCGTGCCCGGCACTTTCAACGTGCGCGGAATGAGGTTGGCGAACACCGATTTGCCGAGCCCGTCCGGCGCGCTGAGATAGAGCACATCGCCCTTGACCTCGAAACGCTCCGGGCCAGTGCACTTTTCAGCCAGCCGCGCCACCTCTTCGGCGGTCGGCTCACGCTCCAGCGCATAGGCGTGGAGCTTCGTGTGGTCAGCGGCCGCTTCCGGATAGGGATTTTCGCGAACCAGCCGTTCGAGCCATTCGAAATCGCGCACCATGATGCGCGAATGGAAACCCCATTTCTTCTCGAAAGCCGCCTCGATCTGTTTGGTCAGCACGGCGGCGTCGCCCTTGTCAGCCCGGAACACGGCATTGCCGCTCTGCACGTAGGTGGAGACATCGGAAAAACCGAGACCCTCGAAGAACGACCGCAACTCCGCCATCCTGACAATGCGGTTGCCGCCGACATTGATGCCGGAAAACAGGGCGATGAAGATCTTTCCGCTCATATGATGAAACCCGCCAACGTCTCATTGTCGGTGATGTCCTGATACTGGACGCCCTCGGCCTCGAAATTCGCCTTGAGCAGATCGAAATTGCGGCGATCCTTGGTTTCGATGCCGATCAGGACCGAGCCAAAATTGCGCGCCGATTTCTTCAGATATTCGAAGCGCGCGATGTCGTCGTCCGGGCCCAGCATTTCGAGGAAGTCGCGCAACGCGCCCGGCCGCTGCGGAAAGCGGATGATGAAGTATTTCTTCAGGCCTTCGAAGCGCAGCGCCCGTTCCTTGACGTCCGGCAGCCGCTCGAAATCGAAATTGCCCCCGGATACCACGGCGACGATGGTCTTGCCCCGGATCTCCTTCCTGGAAAAATCCTTCAGCGCATCGATCGCCAGCGCGCCGGCGGGCTCCAGGACCACGCCTTCGACGTTGAGCATCTCGATCATGGTCGCGCAGAGCCGGTTCTCCGGGACCAGCCGCACGCTGTCGGCGGCGAACTCCCTGAGATAGCGCAAAGGTTCGCGGCCGATCTCGGCGACCGCCGCGCCGTCGACGAAGTTGTCGACCTTGGCGAGCTTCAGCCGTTTTCCCGCCGCAAGGCTCTCGCGCAGGCTCGGCGCGCCGGCCGGCTCGCAAAAGACGAACCGCGCCTCTCGGCCCTGATCGGCGAAATAGTGCGTGACCCCGGCAGCCAGACCGCCGCCACCCACCGGAAGCATGACGATGTCGGGCATGCGCGCGCCCGGCATCTGGTCCGCGATCTCATAGGCGACCGTCGCCTGGCCCTCGATGATATCCTTGTGGTCGAAGGGCGGGACCATATGGGCACCGGAGCTTTCGGTGAAGTCGAAGGCGGCGCGATAGCAGTCGTCGAAAAAATCGCCGACCAGCCTGATCTCGACGAAATCGCCGCCAAACAGCCTGGTCTTGTCGATCTTCTGCTGCGGGGTCGTCACCGGCATGAAGACCACGCCCTTCTTGCCGAAATGGCGGCAGACGAAGGCAAAGCCCTGCGCATGGTTGCCGGCGGACGCGCAGACAAACAGCTCCGCCTGGTTGCCTTCGCCAAGCGCCTTGCGGAAGAAGTTGAAGGCGCCACGGATCTTGTAGGACCGCACGGGACTCAAATCCTCGCGCTTCAACAGCACCCGCGCGCCTGTCTTTTTCGACAGATAGTCATTTTCCTGCAGCGGTGTCTCCGGGAAGATCTGGCGGATCGCGGAGGCGGCGGTGGCGACGCGCGAGGAAAAGCTGGTCATCGGCAGGATCATCCCGGATCGCCCGCGGGCGAGTTAGACCACAACCCTATTACACATCCGGCCCGGCAAGACCATTGCCCGGCCGAGCCCCGCGCCCGCAAAGGCGCCTTCCCGAAATGCCAGCAAGTACTTGGGGACGTTTGTTCATGCTTCTCGCGTCGCGCCGAGCACGCGCATTGGTGGACGCCTGAATTCGACATCCGGCCGAGATGCGGGTGCCTGCCCTCTGTGATGGTACGGCCTCGCCGCCGCTTTGGCTTTCGCGCAACAGTGCGATGACCGTCGCGAAGCGCCGACCGCATTTTGGCTGAACACGACTTACTTCCGCCGCACTTCGCCTGCTGGGGAGATATCGCGGAGGGTGGATGGCCCTTTTTGGGCTCGAGTGGAATTTTTGACGTGCATTTGAAGACGATTTGCATTCTTGCGCTTGCCTTGCTGGTGGCAGGCTGCGGCGGCCACAAAACCGAGGAACTGCTCGGCAGCGCGGTCATGTCCGCGCCGGTGACGGAAATCGCCGGCAACCACTCGATCTTCATTGCCACGACCCGCAAGCCCTCCGACGACCCCAACAAGGTTTTCGACGGCGAACGCTCGGCGACGCTGAACTACGCCCGCGTCAACGTCACCGTCCCGGGGCTCCACACGACCGGCCAGATCGAGCGGCGCTCACGCGGCAAGTCGGATGATCCGGCCAAGTATTTCATGGCTTCCGAGGTCGTCGGCTACGACACCCAGCCGAAATTCTCCAGCGCGCTCAACGCCGACATAGCGGCCCGCGGCGGCCGCGTGATGGTCTTCGTCCATGGCTACAACACCGGCTTCGACGACGCCGTCTATCGCTTGACCCAGATCGTCCATGATTCCGGTTATCCGGGGACGCCGGTGCTGTTCTCCTGGGCCTCTGGCGCCAAGACCACCGACTATGTCTATGACAAGGAAAGCGCCAGCGCCGCCCGTGACCAGCTCGAAGTGACCTTGCGAATGCTGCAGCAGTCCGGTGCGCGGCGCATCGACATCGTCGCCCATTCGATGGGAACCTGGGTGACAATGGAAACGCTGCGCCAGATGGCCATCAGCGGCGATCGCGATCTTGGCGGCAAGCTTGGCGATGTGGTGCTGGCCTCTCCCGACATCGATGTCGACGTGTTCAAGAGCCAGATGCGCCGCTACGGCAAGCCCGACAAGCCGTTCATCCTGCTGTTGTCGGACGACGACCGCGCGCTGAGGTTGTCCGGCCTGATCGCCGGCGCGCGGCCGCGCGTCGGCGACTACAAGGATGCGGCGGACCTGGCCTCCTACGGCGTGACGGTCGTCGATCTCTCCAAGGTCAAAGGCAGCGACAGCTTCAACCACACGAAATTCGCCGACAATCCGGCACTGGTGAAGATGATCGGCCAGCGGCTGCGCGAGGACGATGGCTTCGCCAGCGACCGGGACGTGACCGACCGCATCAGCCTGCTTGGACAATAGATGCGGCTCGCGGGTTTCGCCGTGCCTGTTCACCATCGCCGAACCATTGGCCCACTTTGAACTGGACCACGCCCGCCTCTGGCCTTATCGGAGTATCGAGCGACGTCATGCGTTTGACGTCCCCTATGCGGGAGCCGACGCGTGGCCTTGCGCTTGAAGAGTTTTGGTGTCGTTGCGTTCGCGCTGCTGGTCGCTGGCTGCGCCGGAAAAACGCATGATCTGCTCAACAAGACGACGATCACCGTGCCGGCGTCCGATATTGCGGCCACCCATGAAATATTCGTCGCCACCACCCGCCAGAAGGCGGTGAAGGACCCACGGCAGGTCTTCGACGGCGACCGCTCCCCGACCACCAGCTTCGCGCGGGTCGATGTCACGGTTCCGAAGAGCCATCAGGTCGGCAACATCGAGCGCGCCAAGGGTTCGGCCAACAGCAACCCGGCCAAGGATTTCACGGCCAGGGACGTCACCTTCTACGAAGGCGCGCCGCAATTCGCCAAGGCGGTCGGCGCCGACATCGCCATGCGCGGCGACCGTGCGCTGGTTTTCGTGCATGGCTTCAACAATGGTTTCGACGACGGCATCTACCGGCTGACGCAGATCGCCCACGACACGAAATATCCGGGTACGCCAGTGCTGTTCTCGTGGGCGTCGAGCGCCAAGACGACGGGCTATATCTACGACAAGGACAGTTCCACCGCCGCCCGTGACGATCTCGAGGCAACGCTCAGGATGCTCGCAAAGACGCGGGTCAAGAGCATCGACATCATCGCCCATTCGATGGGAACCTGGCTGACGATGGAGGCGCTGCGCCAACTCGCCATCACCGGCGACCGCGATCTCGGCGGCAAGTTGGGTTATGTCATCCTTGCCTCGCCGGACATCGACGTCGACGTGTTCAAGAAGCAGATGACCCGTTATGGCAAACCCGACAAGCCGTTCGCCGTGCTGCTTTCGGGCGACGACCGGGCTCTCAAATTGTCCTCGTTTATCTCCGGCGACAAGCCGCGCGTCGGGGACTATGGCAATGCCGCCGATCTCGCCTCCTACGGCGTGGCCGTCGTCGACCTGACCAAGACCAAGGGTGGCGACGGCGGCCTCAACCACGCCAAATTCGCCGACAACCCGTTCCTGGTGCAATTGCTCGGCGACAGGCTGCGCACGCCAGCGGGCCTCGCCGCCGACGAAGACCCGGCACAGCTCAGCAATATCGGCCAAGGCTTGGGAAAGGCCGTCGGCTCCGCCGCCGAAGTCATCATCACGACGCCGTTCAAGGTGCTGACCATCGCCACCGGCGGGTGAGCAACCAAGATCGGATGGTCTCAGACGAACAGATCGACCTTCTGGAACGTCGTCACGTCGATCAGCCCGACGTCGGAAATTCGCAACTCCGGAATGACCACCAGCGCCAGCAGCGAGTGCTGCATATAGGCGTTGTTCAGGGAACAGCCCATCTTGCGCATCGCCTCGGTGAGTTTCTCAGCCTTGGCGGCGACGATCTCGGCGCGCTCGTCCGACATCAGCCCGGCGATCGGCATTTCGACCAGCGCCAGTTCCTTGCCCTTGGAGAACAGCACGACGCCGCCGCCGACTTCCCCCAGTCGGTTCACGGCCAGCGCCATGTCCTGCTTATTGGTGCCAACGCAGATGATGTGATGGGCGTCGTGGGCCACGCTGGAGGCCATGGCGCAGTCGGCCATGTAGCCGAAACCTGAGACGAAGGCATTGGTGACGCCACCCGTGCCCCTGTGCCGCTCGACCAGCGCGATCTGGCATATGTCGTTGCGGCGATCCATGGCGACCAGCCCATCCTCGACCGGCAGATCGGCCTCCAGCGCGCGCGTGGGTGCCTGGTTCTCGATGACGCCGATCACCCGCACCCGCACTTCGTTGGCACCCTTGGGCGCCGCGATATCGAAATCGCCGGCCTTCAGTTTCTTGCCCAACTTGACGGTGTTCTTCGCCGTCTTCGGATAGTCATAGGCCGGAATATCGATGTCGAGCCTGCCGCCCTTGGCCAGCCTGACGCCGCGCGCATAGACCTCGTCGATGCGCATTGCGGCGAGATCGGAAACGATCAGCAAGTCGGCCAACCGCCCCGGCGCGATCGAACCGATCTCGCGTTCCAGCTTGAAATGCTGGGCGGTGTTGAGCGTTGCCATCTGGATCGCGGTCACCGGCTTCAGACCTTGGCTGATGGCGTGGCGCACCACCCGGTCCATGTGCCCCTCATGCACCAGCGTGCCTGAATGACTGTCGTCGGTGCACAGGATGAAGTTGCGCGGATCGATGCCGCTTTCCGTCACCGCCTTGATCTGCGAGGCAACGTCGTACCAGGCCGAGCCCAGCCGCAGCATCGCCTTCATGCCCTGGCGCACGCGTGCAATGGCGTCCTCGGCGCGCGTGCCCTCGTGATCATCCTCGGGTCCGCCGGCGACATAGCCGTGGAATGGCAGACCAAGATCGCGCGAGGCATAATGCCCGCCAACCGTCTTGCCGGCCTTCACCGTCGCGGCGATCTCGCCAGACATCACCGGATCGTTGGCGGCGACGCCGGGGAAATTCATCACCTCGCCAAGTCCGATGATGTTTTCCCAGCTCATCGCCTCCGCGACATCGGCGACCGTCAGTTCGGCACCGGCATGTTCGAGCCCAGGCGCCGAGGGCACGCAGGACGGCATCTGCACATGCACGTTGATGGGCATCGCCACGGCCTCGTCATGCATCAGCCGCACGCCAGGCAGGCCTAGCACATTGGCGATCTCGTGCGGATCGATGAACATCGAGGTGGTGCCGTGCGGGATGACGGCGCGGCAAAATTCGGTGACCGTCACCATGCCGCTCTCGACATGCATGTGCGCGTCGCAAAGCCCGGGCACGAGATAGCGTCCGCCCGCATCGACCACCTTGCTGCCCTGCCCGATCGTGTGGCTGGCATTCGGCCCGCAATAGGCGAACCGGCCGCCCGATATGGCGATGTCGGTGCCGGCGATGATTTCGCCCGAATGGACGTTCACCCAGCGTCCGTTGCGAATGACGAGATCGGCGGGTTTGCGGCCCATCGCGACATCGACCAGATCGGTCGCCATTTCGGTCCACGGTTTGGGTTTCGTCGCGCGGGCGGGCGGCTTCCTGGCCATCAAAGACTCCTGTTTGCCTGACTGTGCCAAGCCGGCGGTGTTTTGACCAGCGAGGAAGAATGGATTTGCCTGGTGATCGCCGGATTACTCGGGTTTCACGTCGACTTCGACCTTGGCGTCGCCGGCTGAAATCCGCTCGGCAAATGTCGGCTGGGCCGTGGGCGTGGGCGTCGACTACGCGCTGACCGACAAAGTTCGTCGTCGGCGCGCAATATCGCTATTGCGATTTCGGCTCGGAGAACCACGAGGCGCCGGCCCTCCTCAACGACCGCGATCACAGCGTGCAACTGAACACGGTCGGCATCAATCTCAGCTACGAGTTCTGAGTATCGCCCACTGGTGACGTTTACGGGCCAAGCGCAAGCGCCTGCAGCTATACTTGTTGGAAAGGGCGGCCGGCGCCCCCAAGTGGGCGGGGGGATGGGTTGGGCTTGAGAGGCGCCGGCCTTAGGCGGATCAGATCCGCCACCCAGATATTTATCGATGCTCGCGGCGCGGATAATTCCGCGATCGCACCAGTATCCCTACGCCACCTCCTCTGGGTTGCGGTTCGGCCACCGCAGAACACGACTTGACGGGCTTTGTCTGGCGTCTGAAAAGGGCTGGCCTGCGGACGTGGCGGAATTGGTAGACGCAAGGGACTGAAAATCCCACACACACCCGTTACACTAGCGAAGACATCCCTCTAGCGGCCTGATTTTGATTTCGTGCCGCTATCCTTCCATTTGCTGCTGCATTTGGCGGATGAGCCGTCCAGTATCAGAATGCAGAGCCCTCAGTTTGGTCAATTGCTCCGAAAATGCGTCCATTGGGCTTTCAAAATCGTCTTCCGCAGGCCCGATACCGATGCCGTGGAGCAGCCACGATAGGCTTACACCGAGGAGTCCGGTGATATTGAACAGCCGGTGTGAACTTGGTTGCGAACGATCGCTCTCCCAAGCATTGATTGTCGACATATTGACACTCAATTGCCATGCAAGCTCTTTGACACTCAGACCGCTCGCATCACGGGCCCTCGAAAGGCGCCCGCCGAAGGTGTCGAAATCCGGGGACTGTTCAAAAATATTCGTGGTGTCGGACACCCGATCTACCTCCTGTTTGGTTGATTTTGTCATTGGATTGCATCGGCCATCAACGATGACGCAGTTCCCCAAACATGGACGATGGCCACTCAGACCACAACCCGCAGTTGGGCGAATAAACTGCATACTATTGAAATCATTGAAGGATAATCGATACGGGAGCCCCGGTTCTCCGAGATCCTCAACTCTCGACGGGACTGGTTCACGCCAACCCTCACGAGTTGGATCATCTGGGCGAACAAGGCCAACAACCCCGTTTGCAATGCCGCTCACCAAACGGGTGCAAGTGGTTCAAAAGCGCCGCCGCAACACGCCAAGCTGGCTTCCTAACGATCCGGTTAACTTGGTGAAGTTCCTAGCTAGCACTACTTTGGCAGATCTTTAGCAGAGAGGGTTCTGCGGCAGTGGGGACAACGGATTGGGGGCGGCTGCGCG
>NZ_VFTI01000057.1:0-10929 GCF_006439515.1 Mesorhizobium sp. B3-2-1
TGCTGGCCACGCGGGCAGCTTGGCCGGCCCGCGCCTTCTGGGGCGCGGGCCACGCCTGTCGACGGATCTTCCGCACTGGGCGCCACGGGTGATCGGCAGACTGGGGCGTCGCATGCGAACCACTCTATTTGCATTTGTGGTGCTGCTCTTTATTGCGAGCGGCTTCTGGCTGGCAGCCGAGCGGTGATGGCCGGCGGGTAGTGTCTCAGTTTGAATTGCGAAAACGCCTATTCTGTTTGATCGAGGTGCGCAAACGCCTATAATTGCTTAGGGGAAAGCATGGAGGCCACTCATGTCGGTGTGTGCCCGCGAACTGTTCGATAGCTACGTCGCGAACAGCCTCAACCATCCGGACCTCAAAGGGGTCGGGGTTGGAACCCATGTATCAGTCTTGCCTGTTTGGCAAGCGAGGCTCACATCCCAATGGCGGAGGTCATCGCAGAAGTCGGCCCAATTGCTGCTGCGCTTACAAAGCGGATCATCTAAACGATGCCGGACAGCGCGGGAGGTTGGAAGCGCATTTCTAGTGATCCAATCCACCAAGGCAGCGTCAACTCGCTCGCGCTCGGTAAACTCGTAGACCAAGCTCTGAGCGAGACCGCGCCATTCAGGATCCGGCGTCTTCGTTTGGAGAATGTCGGCATCGAACCCGGACACGCGGTGCGGCGTAGCTCAGCCTTGCGAATTGCCTGTGCAAACAATCTCCGGCTTCAAGGGGCCGTGAAACATGTTGTCGTGCCAAACGAGCTGTCTGAGGTCGCGCATGTCCACCGGCTGGCGACACACTGGGCATTGGTATAGATTCTCCGACCGATAAGCCGCACCCCCGTAGTGGTGGTTCGGCGGTGCCCCAAGCTCCGAAAGCTTCGTCATAACCAATCGAACATTCAACATAGCTAAATGTTCCCGAAAGGCTGCTCCCGCTCTAAATGCTGTTCCCATATCTGTTGGACTGGTCCGCTGCCCAAAGGCGGCGGGCCTTTCTATTTCTGGCGGGGAGGGAGCACGTCAGCGCGTTGACCGGGGCAATTCGATCTGGAGGAAGTGGGACGGGCAACGCGAGGTCCTTCTCAAATCTGCCTTGGGTTGTTGGATATCAGTTGAGGCTCTGCGCGATTTCATCAACGAGATGCCAGGGCCACAGGTTACGGCAACCGATGTAAGCCAGCGCCTGAGAGCGTTCGAGGACGAGGAATACTTCTCGTACCCAAAAGAGGAGCATCGCCCTGGGTGCCTCGCGCTGTACGAGAAGGAAAGGGCCGACGGTACTGAGCTTCCGGCCATCATCGGCTTGCTCAGGGACCACGTGGAGCGACAAGAGGAGCGGCTTCGGGTTGAGCAGGAGGAACGGTATAAGAGATCGCGTGAAGAGGACCGGATGGCTCGCGAACAGCGGCTCCTGTCTGGCGCTGACTGCAAGTGGACGCAGCTCCCCGGTCGCGGCAAGTTGATTCCATGGGCGGCCAGAGACGCTGGCAAAGCATTGGAATGCATGATTGAATCGGCCTTATGAGCAACGCGGCCGAGCCTCAGACCAACGATCCGATCGCGCTTCAGGCGATGCTCGCGGCGGAGCGCGCCGAGAACGAGCGGCTGCGCCAGATCATCAAGGAACTGCAGCGCCACCGCTTCGGCCGCAGGGCAGAGAGCCTGCCCGTCGAGCAGTTGCTGCTGGGCCTGGAAGAGGCCGAGCAGGTCGAGGCGGAGGGCTTCGCCGCGGAGGACACCGCCGATCCTGCCAAGCTCGAGGCTCGTGCCCGCACTGCCCGCGCACCTGCCGCATATCGAGCAGGTCATCGACATTCCCGACAAGATCTGCCCGTCACGCGCCGACCGAAGTATGCCTGCCGGAGCTGCGAGGAGGAACCGGCCTGGGTTCAGTCATTGTCTCGAAAGTGAAAGATCCGCTCGTCGCCTTCCGTGGTGTGCCAGTCGACAGCGTGCGCTAGCCCGTATCCGGCGTCGGCAAAGAGGCGGATCAGCTCTGTTTCCGTAAATGTGTTGGTCCAGCCTGCGCCAGCGCGGCGGAACGTTTCCGGCAGCCTGGCCAGGCTATGTCGGGGGTGAGCCGCGCAACCATATGACGCGATACAAGCCGGCGATTGCTGCCTCAGCCATTCTACAAAGGAATGTAGATCGTGAACGTATTCGAGAACCCCAGCAAAAATTGCGAGATCGAATGCATGGGCGGTCAGATCAGGCAAGGGTCGTTGATTTAGGTCCAGCACGATCGTGCCAGGTCCGCGGCTCACGAGGTCGGACGGGGTGTATTGGCAGCTTGGGTCGAGATGACGTTGAAGCTTGCCCATTCCCACGCCAAACTCAATCACCCTCGCCCCAGGTGGCACTAACCGGGCAATGATTTTCGTCCTTTCCTCCCAGTCCTCGAATGCCGATGCATCGGTCCACCGCTCAAAGTCGGTCCTTCCGAACAGCTTGCATCTGAGCGCTTTTAGTCTTGTCGACCAACTGTTGTATTCCAGCATGGCGGCCCCTGATTCAGCCTTGGTCCCCGATCGCGTCACGAATGCGACGGTAAACGGTATGGCCGGCAGCGATTTGAGCTTCGGCCCTGGCCAATATCGCCGGGCGAATAGCGGGCGCCTCTTCCCACAGGCGCCGGAGCGCCGATCGAAGCCTCTCGGCAGAGTTCGGATGATCGAGTGCCACCATCTCGCAGCCCGTGCCGAACATATCGGCGAGGCCAAGGAACTTGTCGACATAGTAGTCGGATCTGGCTAGCCCGATCGTCGGGATACCGTTGGCCAACGCGAAAACGCCCGCATGGTAGCTGCCAGTGACTACGACCCGACAGCGCTGGATTTGCCGAATGAGGTCGATCGGCCTGCGGATCGCGAGTGCCCGGTTCAACTCGGTCTCATCGGTGGGCATCAGTCCACGAATTGCGTCGATGTCCGCTTCGCGAGGCACCCATGAGACTGGAACGGCGATCAATGGTGCCTCGAGCGAATCCGATGTGGCGCCTAATACATGTCGCAGCCCTTCGAGAATACCCGCTGATACTCCTGAATAGGAGGAAAGACGTAGATTGACGCCAATGCCGGTGCCAAGCTCATCCACTCGCATCTCATGCGCCATTTCGATGGCGTCATCGCCGGTTGCGCAGATCCTGTCCTTGGAAACACCCAGCTCCGCGAGCAGAGGAAGCCCGGCTCGCGTTTCGCGAAGCGCGATCAAGTCGAGCCTTGGCAATATGGCCGATGCACGCGCTCTCAGTTCGGCATTGGCAAGCGGGCCCATCCCCTGGCCGACCATGACCACCGGCCGTCCTTTCCTTGCAAGCGCGAGATTCAGAGTTTCGAGTACCGACAGGGCATATTCTGGGAAAGCGTCTGTGATTCCGCCCATTCCACTTACAAGCACAAGGTCTGCCCTGTCCACAGCATCAGTGAAGCGAAGAAGTGCCGCGCGTGCATCCGGCATATGCCTAAACTTAAGGCGCCAGAACAGAGAAACAAGCCTCGGCGCGTGTCGGCGAATGCGATCGGGCCAGTGCTTGGGCACGAACCGCTTCAACTTGGCCGGCCTGAAATCAGGCTTGAGCCATAGGGCGCGCCCTTCGGCGGACAGGGGGGTGGCAAAGGGACAGAAGCGGCGAAGCGCGTCCGGATCGTCAGTCAGAACGTTGATCGTCGAATTGTCGCACAGCCGCGCAAGCCGCTCCGTGGCAGCATAGAGCATTGCCATGTCGCCGATATTGCGCAGCACATAATCGCTCGGCTCTACGAGTATCTGGATTGGGCGATGATTAATGCGCATCCTGTTCCCCTAGATCCGAGTGGAGGGCCGAAGGTTAGCACAACGTCTGAGAGCCTGAATCGAAATTCATGCGGCATGGCACTCGCCTCTCGCCAGCCTTCGCATCAGTAGGAAGGCGAGAGCGATCTGGAGCCACGCGAGAGATGACTCGAGGGTCGCCTCGAAGTCCTTCGCCAGGCGACGGGCGCGATTAATCCAACCGAAGTTTCTTTCGACGACCCAACGCCTTGGCAGCACGACGAACCCCTTGATTTGTGTATCGGTGCGTTTGACGACGGTGATGGCGATGCGGCTATCCTCGTTGCGCGGTACGGCGGACTCTCGAACGCCGAAGACATGATCGATCGGTTGGTGAACTCACTCAAAGCTTGGGTGAAGACTGCCCACCCATTTCGCCATGGAACCCAATCGGATCAAATTCACGAAGCGCCATTGGACCTCGCGATCCTCTCGGCACGCACGGTATGGGTTTTTTGCGGTTTCTGGCTAAACCGGCGCCCTAGAGGGCAACGCCTTCTCCAGCGCTCGTCTGGCCATCTCAAGCCGCGCCTCGTCGCCACCGTAGTCCTCGCCTACGCTGCCCGAGGAGTGACCCAGCACGATGTCTTGGTCCGACTTGGTCACACCTGCCAGACGTAGCCGGTCTTTTATAAGATGCCGGAGCGAGTGTGTAGTTGCCTTCGGGTCGGTGACACAGGCCCGTACATGCTTTCAAGAGCAGCAGAAGCTGAGGACGCGCCTTTAGGCCGGCCATAGGTCGGGAACAGCATCGACGAGTTGCCTGCCGCAGCCACGGCTTCCTCAGCAGCTGCCAAGGCATCGCCGATCAAGGGCACATTGCGCCTCGCTGCCGGCGCCAGGCTCTTCTTCCTGCCGAAATACTCGCCCGATCTTAATCCGATCGAACAGCTCTTTTCAAAACTCAAGCACTGGCTGAGAAAGGCAGCAAGCCGCACCGTCCAAACCGTTTGCGACGCGATCGGCCAAATTCTCAACCGCATCACACCGACAGAATGCTCACACTACTTCGAAAACTCCAGATATGACCGAAACTAATCTCATCCCGCTCTAGCGCCTCCAGGTCGAGCTGGGTGGAATGATTGGGATGGCCGCACGTAACGTAGAACGTCTCACGGCTGCGAATGGCGTCGGCGATGGTCTTGGACATGGTGCGGCCTCGGAAAGGAAGAAATCGCCGCACGGGGAATATGTTCCTATCGGTGAATGATTGACAAGGGCGTCGCCTGAGGGAACCGGCAGCCATCAACAACGTTCTCTCGCATGTTCAAGAAGATTGCCTTTGCCGCCATACTGCTTCAAGTCGCCGCCTTCTCGGCTCTCCTGACGCAAACATTCCTTTTGGGATCGACGGCCACGCAAGCGGCCAGTGTCCAAGGTGAGCCCGCTGTGGCCATCACAGACACGGAATGCGCCAAGGCGACTTGGCCCGATATCCCGGTTCGATGCCTGGAGAGGGTTCAGGCTCGGCAGCTCACCGTCACCATGACAGTGCAATAAGCAGGCCCTTGGCTGACTCTGTGATTGCAAAACATTCACCATGTCCTGAATCACCGGCGCGACTGCGGAACAAAGTAAGCCAGCGTTGAGTTAACGGGGCGAAGGGGCAATTCAACCAAACAGGGATCTTCGCAATGAAAACAGTGCTCTTCGCCGCTCTGGCGTTCTGCATCGCCGCTCCGGCTGTCTCATCCGCTGCCGAAGCTGATGTGGTGGTCAGGATGCATCACAGGCATCATCATCACGGTACCGCCATCGTTATCAACGATGGGCACCGCATGCATCACCGCCACCACGGCAGGGTTGAATTCTACGATCACGGCAGACGCCATCATCACCACTCCACCACCGTCGTCGTCAAAACCTCCCGTCATCACCGGCACCATCATCGAGTCGTTGTCCAAGGCGGCACCTCGTAACGAGATTTCGCCCAAGGTACAGAAAAGGCCCGGTAGCCGGAGCCGCCGGGCCTTGATCTAAAGTTCCATCGGCTCAGCCCATCCTCACCAAAACCATTCCGACAGAATGGTCGATCTCGACACGGTATTGATCGCCATGGATGCTCTGCATCTTCTCGGCAATGAGGCGAGCCAGCACTTCGATTTCGGCGCGCCCTTCGCCTTGGTCTCAGTGACGGCGTTGGCAATGATCTGATTGCTATTCGCCATATGCTGATACCTCCGGGATGTCGCCGGCATCCTGCTCGCCGTCGTCAAGCGCCCAGCCAGCCGACGAGCGAGACGATCTGCCGAATCTGGTCCTCCGAGCACCCTATTTGGCGTGCGAGGGCTTCGACCTCGGCAGGACTGAGCTCCGGCTGCGTTGAACTAAGGTCCGGCTGTTTTGATCGGTCTGACATCGGGTGTCCTCCGGCAGGAGGAACTTACGGTTCTCGACAATGTTCCGGCGGCGGTCCTATGGCCAGACGACACAAATGTGGCCGCGCGGACATCACTTCCTGTAGGGCCAACGACCGCCATTATGATGAACTAACTATGGCGTCGAGCACCGGAGGCCCACCGGACCCTAATGGCCAAAAGCGCCCGGTGTCCAGCGGTGGATAAGGCTCTACTTCCGCGTGATCCATTCCAGCAAGCGCGGCTCAACCTCTTCGTAGCCGGTATAGTCGCGAAATAGCTGAGCAGCGAATTCCTGCCACTGGCCTTCAGCGATATGTTCTTCACGAACCAAGACCCGGAAGGCCTCGCGCATAATATTGCAGTCGAACGCCGACACTTCACCCCGTGAGCGGAAAGCCGCCATTACAGTCACTCCCATACCAGGCGGGAGCATTACAAGGCCTCAGGCGTCCCCCTTCCGCAACTGGATACCGGCTGCGGCAGGGGTTCGCAAGCGAATGTCCGGGTACAAACGTAAATGGACAAGTCCGTTGTTATATAATCCAGTATATCTTGTGCTTCCGAGCAAGTTTTCGCTTCGGCAGATTTCCAATTCCGAACTTTACCAGAATAATTCTGGGCTCTTGCAGACATGTCGACTGTGATAGATGCTGCCTCTCGGCCTCGGGAGGGGCTAGAGGATGAAAAACAAGGAGTGGATGGCGCTGGGCGTCATTGCAGCACTTTGCGACTGTCAGACGAGCAATCAAGCTGATTACATGCAGATTGGCTATGGGTCAAGTTTCGATGTCGCCCATGCCCAATGCGAACTGCAAAAGGGTTCGGCTGACCAAGGCTATATTGCCATGGGATCACCCGGCTTTGTCGCGGGTGCCGGAATTGGCAACGCTCTCGGCAACTTGGCTGCCGAAGAGCAGTACATGAAGAACTGCCTCATCCTGAGCGGATGGAAACGCGCGCCTCACGGTCAAGGAGCCGCCGCCGCAGCAGCCGTTGCAAGTGGCGCGCCTCCGACACCCTATGGGATAGCCCGCGCACCTGGCAGCTGGATCAACACGGCTCTGCTGGACTGGTCGGACACCAACAACAAGTGCGTCGCCGGTGACAAAGCTGCGTGTGCTATTCGCGCGAAACTTGGCGCGAAACTGCACGCCGCCGGCATCAGCCCGTCCCCAGTTTAGAGGGTCGACAATGCGGCTTTATCCCACCACATGCGTCGGCATCGCCCTAGCTTTGAGCGGATGCGGCGCCGACCATCTCAACAACTATGACACCGTGACATTGGCGGCCGGCGATGCGAACCGTACGAACAGCCTCTCGCAGACCGTCGACCCTTTCAATCCGAACACCCGGAATACACACATTGAGGGCGACGGCCAGCGAATAGCAGGTGTTCAACAATTTCGGGGAACAACCCTGGCGCCCGCCCAACCGCCCGGCATCGTGGTGAATGTAGGCGCGAACGACCAACATCCCTGCGACCTTCGAACACAAACTGACAGCGCTGACAGGGCGTGCGGCGAGCGATCTGCCGAGGCGAAGCCAGGCGGCCGTACCGGCCACGAAACGGACTACTAGCGCGCACGGCCGATTTTGACATAAGCTACAAGATCCACTGGCGATGCTGCCATCGCGGTGCCGCATCGCCTCCGCGATCACTTCGAAGACGCTGCCGACTTCCTCTTAAATCGCGGCTACCGCGATGCCCTGTCGGTCCGCAGCTTCCAGTCTACCCGAGGGTAGCTTCCGCGATCACACCATGTCCTTTTGAGGTAGATTAGCCGATTGGCATATGCGGCGGACCTCGGTTCGCCAGGCCGGCGTCAAATTCAGGCAATTCTCCCCAACGAGAGGCGCCGGCCACCCCACATCTGCCTGATGATCCGATCTTGCTCATTCTTTCCGGAAATCCTGAAGCGAGGCATGGCGCAAATCCTCCTCGCCCCGGAGGTGCTTCACCCTGCCAATGATCCCGGGTTGACCCATTGGGTCGCCGGCCGCTTCATGCCGCAGTGGATCGCGCTTGCCATCATCACCGGAGCAGGCGCCCTCGGAAATTCAATCAACGCCAAGTTCAAGGCGGTCGGCACTACGCTCAACAGCAGCGGTTCGTGATCGCGCGCCTTTTGGCCAAAGCCTCAACATGTCTGTGAACATGATCGAAACTAGGACGCGAAGGCCCCCCGCCGCCGTCATTCAGGCCGACCATGTTCGTGATGCACTATCGCTTCGATGATGGTGCGGTAGAGGCTGTCCACTTCCTCGTCGAGCTCGACCCGCTTGATGCCGATCGCCTTGGCATCCGCAATTAGCTTATCGGTAAGTTCATCCACGCAGATGACGTCTGGTTTCGCCGTCTCGGGGATGTTGTTCGCGATCCATTCATGCAGGAAATCGATGCCACGCGCGCTCATTGAATCATAAGCTCGATCTGCGGTTTCGGTTCCGGGCCCGTATATTAGCCTCCGCTTGACGAAGCTGTTGCCCGCCCCAGACTCATGGGCATGTCGAAGGTCATCAACATCGGCGATGAGGTCGCAATTACCGCCACTGTTCGGCGGCGCGTCACCGAGGACCGCGTGAGCGCTTCAATCCCGTCCTACGGCCAGCCGCATTTCGATTGTCGACGAACAACAGAGGTGACGAAGGGCCAGCACATCGAGCTGATTGGCAAGTCACCCACCTACTCGACAAGAACCGCGTGACGGTGAACCTGGGCATTCCCGTCACCGTCGATGCCGCTGTCGTCAGGCTGGTGAACGCCTACAAGCCGCCGACGAGAAAGAAGCCGGTGGTGGACAAGCCAACCTAAGGCACGCTCCCATCTGCAAAGGGACCGCAATAATTCCGGGAACTTTTACCATGGCGGGATGTTGCTGGCCCCATGACGAAGCTTTCAGACCTTGGCCTCCCGATTCCCGGCAAGCGGCACGACGGCGAGCCCTCCGATGAGGACGGCCATTTCTATAAGTGCAAGATCTGCGGCCAGCCGGCCGACATGCGCGACCTGCGCCAGGTAATGTGGCACGAGCAGCCTAGGCACGAGCGGCTGAAGCCCGAAGTCGTCAGACGCTCCTGAACGCAACAAGCCCGCCGGCCGGAGGAAGCGGCTCAACGACAGAATGGCTGCTCACAGCCGGCGAACCGCCCTATGATCGGCAGGGGTTGGAATAAGATGGCGCCAAGGTTCATAGCAAAACAGCTTTCCTGGCCGGCTGGTATCGCCGGCTGGCTCGTCCGAGCTGGTATGAACCGGGGCAACGCCCGGCTGAACAACTTCGCTCTCGATCAATTACAGATTGTTCCGGAAGATCGAGTGCTGGAAGTCGGATTCGGCGGCGGCGCAGCAGTGCAGCGCCTTCTCCGTGGCGCGTCATTCGTCTGCGGTGTTGATCGCTCCCGCGATGTGGTGAGCGCTGCCGCTCGCCAGTTTGCCGATGCGGTGCGCGCCGGACGAGCCGAGTTTCACGTCGGGGCGGTTGAAAAGCTGCCCTTGCCGGATGCGACATTCGACAAAGTCCTCAGCGTCCACACAGTATACTTCTGGCAAAGCCTGAAAGCCGGATCTGCTGAGTTGGCACGAGTTCTTAGGCCCGGCGGGCGAATCGTTTTGGGCTTCCTTCCCAAGGCGCATATGGACCGGATGAACATGCCAGCAGATATCTTCACCCCACGTGAGCCGGACGAGATCACAGCTGCTCTGCAAGGTGTGGGGTTCGGGGAGACGGAGGTTCGAAAACCGAACTCGGAGACGGCATGGGCCGTCGCGACAGGTATACGAAACTGAGCTGTCCGCGTGCGGAGCGCTGCGACAACAAAAAAGCCCGCCACCTTTCGGCAGTGGGCGAGTCTGGAGTGTGCTGGTATCAACCAGCGTAGTGTCAACGACTCCGAATAGGTTGGTTGCCCGGTTTGTGCTATGATTCGAGCCGCGGGAAAGAAGCAAAAACGCGTCACCGAACCTGTCGCCGATCGCGAGTTTACGGCCGAAGCTGATTACTATGCTCGCAAGTTCGGCCTCACCCGAGACGAGGCCCAGAGCATCCTTGACGAAGACGGCGGTCTCGATTTTCTAGGCCTTCAGGTCGTCGGTCGATTCCCGGATCGGCCAATAGATTAACCCGCCCAGAACCACGATCGCGGACACCATCACGCCAACGCTCGGAAATCGAGGTGCCGAGGGCGGCAATCGAATTTCGCGTCTCGTTCGTGAACCACGAGAAAGACTGTTCGATTTGCCGGAATCCAGAACACATCTCGGCTTCAAGATCGGTCTGCCTGCGGCCGAGATTTGTGACCCGTTCGCCCAGCTGCGCTTGGATCGGATCTTGGTAGTGTCGCTGTTCTTCGGCCATATCGTCCGCCATCTGCCCAATGGCCTATATCAACGTTCCGCTGCTATTTCAGTTGGCAGCCTGGGATCGTGTCCCTCTGGGTGGTGTAGCTGGCGGCATTGGTCGCCGTGCTCTCCGGCATGGGCCGGGCTGATCAGCGCGCCACGGCTGGCAGGCTGATCAGGGGATCATCGCTCATCTGGCTGATCGTTTCCAGAGTCATATATCTGGCCCTCTGCACTGCCCATTCATCGTTCTGTTCGAGCAGGATTGCGCCGACGAGGCGCACGATCGCATCGTCGTTCGGGAAGATTCCGACGACCTCGGTGCGCCGCTTGATCTCGCCAGGCGCTCGATCGGATTCGTCGAGTGGAGCTTGGCGCGATGTTCCTTCGGGAAGGTCATGTAGGCCAGCACGTCGGGCTCGGCGTCGTCCA
>NZ_VFTI01000058.1:0-8055 GCF_006439515.1 Mesorhizobium sp. B3-2-1
AAGGCCGGATGGAGCCCCGACTACCTCGCCTCAATCCTCGGTCAACTTCCCCGTTAACCTGGATTCGCAGCCCTGCGCGCCGCGGAGTGTCTCAGTTTGAAATTTTGGCTACGCTTCAATCACCTGTCCGAAAGCAGTGATCGGATGTAGCGTGACCGCCGGTCGTTCCAGCCGCAAATTTTGCAGCGCGAGCCATCGAACTCATGAGGGCAGTTTTCATATCCGTATACAAGGTGGGAGCACTCAGGACAAAGGTATGCCATTTTGGAGGATGAAGCACGATATTTGCTACGGCACTCGTCGCAGCGTCTCCACTCGTCATCGTTTGTTTCTGTTGTGGTGGGCATCAGCCGTTCACCGATCGCTTCTTGTAGGGACCGCGCTTTCCTGGCTTCGCTGCAACTCATGCTTTCCGCTAAGCATATAGGCGCTTTCGCCTACGCCTTCAAACGGGACATGCGGGAGGGTGAATTTCAAACTGAGACACTACCCGCGCCGCATAGCGTTCAGGGCACCTGTACAAGAAGGGCGGCAGGAAGTACGAACGGCCAAGATTGTTTGGCTGGCGCGGCGCTAGCCCCGGCATGTGCTCCATGATGAGCGCGGAACCCTGAATTCCGAAAGAACGAGATGTCCAACTTCGATGGTATTGTTCCCGCGCTGGCACAAGCGCTGGAAAAACGCGGTTATTCCGACCTGACACCGGTGCAGAAGGCGGTGCTGGAGCTCGGCCAGGCCGATGCGCTGGTGTCGGCGCAGACCGGCTCGGGCAAGACCGTTGCCTTCGGCCTTGCCATGGCGCCGACGCTGCTCGACGGCGCGGGACGTTTCGGCCCGGCAGCGGCGCCGCTGGCTCTGGCGGTGGCGCCGACGCGCGAACTGGCGCTGCAGGTGACGCGCGAGCTCGAATGGCTCTACGAGCCGACCGGCGCCACGGTTGCCTCCTGCGTCGGCGGCATGGACATGCGCACCGAACGGCGCGCGCTGGATCGCGGCGCCCACATCGTCGTCGGCACGCCGGGCCGGCTGCGCGACCACATCACCCGTAATTCGCTCGACATGTCGACGCTGAAGGCCGTGGTTCTCGACGAGGCCGACGAGATGCTCGATCTCGGCTTTCGCGAAGACCTCGAATTCATCCTCGATGCCGCACCGGCCGAGCGCCGCACGCTGATGTTCTCGGCCACCGTGCCGCGCTCCATCGCCACGCTCGCCCAGGGCTATCAGCGCGATGCCGTGCGCATCTCGGCCGCCGGCGAGGAAAAGCAGCATCTCGACATCGAATACCGGGCGCTGAATGTCGCCCAGGCCGACCGCGAGAACGCCATCATCAACGTGCTGCGCTTCTATGAGGCCAAGAATGCGCTGGTATTCTGCAACACGCGTGCCGCCGTCAACCATCTCACCGCGCGCTTCAACAATCGCAATTTTTCGGTCGTGGCGCTGTCGGGCGAGCTCAGCCAGAACGAGCGCAGCCATGCGCTGCAGGCGATGCGCGACGGCCGCGCCAAGGTGTGCATCGCCACCGATGTCGCGGCGCGCGGCATCGACCTGCCCAACCTCGAGCTGGTGATCCACGCCGACCTGCCGACCAACCCGGAAACGCTGCTGCATCGCAGCGGCCGCACCGGGCGTGCCGGGCGCAAGGGCGTCAGCGCGCTGATCGTGCCCAACAGCGCCCGCAGGCGCACCGAGCGGCTGCTGCAAAGCGCCAAGCTGACGGCGACATGGGCGAGCCCGCCCTCGGCCGACGACGTAATGCGGCGCGACGACGAGCGCATCCTTGCCGACCCGGCCTTCGACGAGCCAGTGAAGGACGACGAGCGCGCTTTCATCGACGCGCTTCTCGCCAGGCACGGCGCCGAACAGGTGGCGGCCGCTTTCGTGCGCCAATGCCGGTCCAGCCGCTCGGCGCCCGAGGACCTCATGGATGTCGCGCCTTTCACACCTTCGCGCGAAAGACCGGCGGGCGAGAAGTTCGCGCACCGCGACGAGGCGCCCGGCCGCCGCGACGATTTCGGCGCCAGTGTCTGGTTCTCGCTGTCGGTCGGGCGCCGGCAGAATGCCGAGCCGCGCTGGCTGATCCCGATGCTGTGCCGCGCCGGCAGCATCAGCAAGCGCGAGATCGGCGCCATCAAGATGCAGCCGGAAGAGACTTTCGTGCAGATCGCCGCCGACTGGGCGGAGCGTTTTCTCGCCGCGATCGGTCCCGACCGCAAATTGCAGGGCAGCATCGTGGTCAAGCGACTGGAGGGCACGCCTGACTTGTCGCGGGCGGGCTATCAGCCGCCGAGCCCGGACAAGAAACCGCATCGCGGCAAGGCGTCGTCCGACCCGAACGCACCGAAGCGCAAATTCGAGAAGCGTGCGCCGGCTTCGACCGACCAGCGCCCGGCAGCCGCGCATGAGGCAAAACCGTGGGCGAAGAAGCCGGGCAAGCCGAAATTCGAAAATGCCGGCGCGCCGAAGCACAAGAAGGCCAAGAAGCGTCCGTCGTAAGACCGGCGCGAATGCGGGACCGCTGATTTTGCGCGTCAGGGTGCGCTCGTCTCGGAATGCTGGCGGGATGCGCTTTCGCCGAGGCCGGCCTTGATGGCGGCCCAGCTTGCCGAGGCCGGCGTCGGCCGGTGGTTTTGGGCGATGCGCTCCGCCAGCGAGGAGCGCCAGGCGTGGTCTTCCGCCATCCTGCGGATCGCGGCGTACCAGCCGGCCTGGTCGTTGGGGTCGATCGCCGGCATCAAGCCGCCGCTTGCCTCGATCAGCGACGGCGCGGTCGAGACGATGACCGGAACGCCGAAGTCGAGACACTCCGAGGCGCCGTAGCCCCAGCCCTCTATATGCGAGGGAAAGACGCCGAAGGAGGCGCTGCGATAATACTGGATGAGCTCCTCGTCGCTGACCAGCCCGGTGAACGTGACCGACTGGAGCAGCTTCGGATGCGCCGCGAGATAGGCGCGCAGCGGCTCGATCATCCAGCCCCAGCGCCCGGCGCAGACAAGCCTCGGCAGCTTGACGCCTTCTTCCAATGCCTGCTGCCAGATGCGCGCCAGGAGGATGTGGTTCTTCCGCACTTCGATGGTCGAGCAATAGATCACGAACGGGTCGCCCGTCTCGATGCGCGAGGTCGCGCCCATGCGCGAAGCGGTTTCGTGCAGGATGGAAGGCATCGGAAACCGATACACCACAGGCGCGGCGATGCCGGCCTTGCGCATGTGATCGGTCAGCGTCGCGCCGACCTCGTCGGAGGCGCAGAACGCCGGTGCGCCGGCGCGCACCAGCTGTTCGAGACAAGAGCCGAACCGGGCCTCGGCGATGCTCGAACCGATCAGGTCCGGGCGCAGTGTCGGGATGAGATCATGGCAAAGGAAGGCAAGTTTGCCGACGGCGCTCGAGACCGCGGATCGGTGCTGCTGGATCAGGAAGTGATGGCTGATGAGCACGAGGCCCGGCTCCACCTCGATGCTCTGGCCCGGCGCATCGGGCTCCGCGCCCAATCGGATCCGTGCCCGCTGGTACAGGCGACAGGCGCGGATCAGCAGCCGCGTCGCCTGGTAGGCGACCCCTTTGCGGCCATTGGTCACCGTCTTGGCAAGATGACGGTCCGTCTCGCGCTTGTCCCATGGCTGTTGCCTCACCGCCGCGAAAGCCTGCGACAGGGCCGTGCGTCTTCCCGGCCACCGTTTGACGCGGTGCGGTGAAATCCGGTCCGCCGCGACATGATCCAGTTCATAAGGGGTAAGCGGCCGAAACTTGGCCTCGTTCGGCCTGAACGCCACCACCTCCACGCAAGGATCCGGATCCGCCAGCGCCGCGTTGACGAGAAAGCTCTCCACGCGCGGAATGCCCGCCAGGCCCTTGCCGGGCGGCCAGAACATCAGCCCGGTGGCGTCGATGGCCAGAGAGACCCGTCCCGGTGGCATCGTCACCTCGTCATTCGCGGTCACCGCGCCGGCATCGGAACGTTCGACTGTCATTGCCTGCCTTGGCCAGAACGGTTGCACTCGATGTCTTATGCTGCATTTGCCGCGAAGGCGGTAGCCATGGGCGGCTTGCCCATCGGCTCGGCCGTGTGCCACATCTTGGCAGGGACGTGGCGACCAAGGGGGTGGGCGATGCGCGGCGAAGTGCTTCACTATGACGAGGACCAGGGCTTCGGCTTCATCACCGGAGCCGACGGCAACCGCTACACCTTCACCCGCGAGAGCCTGCGCCGGCAAACCGCCATGCCCAGCGGAACGGTGGTCGAGTTCCAGGCGGGCGGCGGCCAGGCGCGCGACGTCTTTTCGATCGCCCAGACCACAGGCCCGGTCGCCGACGCCGGGGTCAGCGCCGCGCCGGCTCAGTCCGGTCCCGTGCCCATGGCCGGCGCGTCGCAGCCGCAGCATTTCGGCCGATCGTCCGAGCCGGCGGAGCCCACCGATCTCTGGGGCTATTTCTGGCGTGGCTTGACCCGGAACTATTTCAATTTTCGCGACCGCGCCCGCCGCAAGGAATATTGGGGCTATTGCCTGTTCTGGACGATTGCGCTGTTGGTGGTCATCGGCACCGGCGTTTTCGCCGATTTCGAGATGGGCAATTTCGACAACGCCGAGGTGCCGGCGATGACAGTCGGGCTTTTCGGCCTTTTCCTGCTCGCCACCTTCCTGCCCGGTCTCGGCATGATCGTGCGTCGCCTGCACGACCTTGGCCTGACCGGCTGGCTCTGCCTGCTGATCCTCATCCCGACCTTCGGCAGCCTGATCATCCTGGTCTTCGCGCTGATCCCGACACAGGCGCGGGAAAACCAGTGGGGACCGGTCCCGGCTGGAGTCAGGACACAATCTAGCGTGCATATTGCAATTGTTAACAACCCTGGATAGCATTTGTTCATCGCATCGCAAGGGGGGGAAGGCTATGCGCGGCACAGTTTATCACTACGACCAGGATCAGGATTTCGGTTATATCAACGGGGTCGACGGCACCCGCTATTTATTTGCGCGCAAGGATCTGAACGAGGGGGCGGCCCTCGTCAGAGGCGCTGTCGTCGAGTTCCAGCCAGACGACGGCGCGGCGCATGATATAGTCGCCGTGCCCTCGCCGTCTTCAGGCGCGGGTCAGCCACCGCGGCGAGGCCAGCCTGCCGAAAAGCGGTCTGCCGGTTCCACGGGACTCTGGGCCTATTTCGGGCGCACGGTGAGCGTGAATTATTTCAATTTCAACGGACGCGCCCGCCGCAAGGAATTCTGGGCCTTTTGGCTATGTTTTCTTCTTGTGCAGGTAGCGCTTGTTGGCTTCGGGATCCTTGTCAATCTCGCCGTCAACGGCTTCGGCGCCAATGCGGGCAGGAGTTCGATAGGCTTCTTACCCGCCATTATCTACACGCTGGCGTTCGGCTTCTCATGGATTGCGTTAGTCGTACGACGCCTGCACGACGTCGGCCTGAGCGGCTGGCTTGTCTTGGTCTGCTTCATCCCGGTCATCGGCGAAGCTGCCTTGCTGGTCCTCGGACTTATGCCGTCCCAGGGAGGCAAAAACCCCTGGGGATCGGTACCGGCAGGGGTCAGGGTTTAGCGACCAGTTCCCGAGAGAAAGTCACTCCCAAAGAACGACCGTTCCGACCTTCGTCATGGATGAAGATTCCGCTTGCAATTTAATCCGTGCACAGATAGTCTGCGCACGGATCGAATATCGATCGGGCAAGATGGATGGAGCAGACAATGTGGACCAATGAATACACCGCGACTTCTCCGCTTCCGGCGCAAGCCATCTGGAACGCGCTCAAGGCCTTGCATGAAGGCCGCCTGACCTATGAAGGCTCCGACACCTTCGTGCTGCACGGGCCGTTCGCCAAGGGCAGCCGCGTGTCGGTGACGCCGGTCGGTCAGGACACGTTCGAATCGACCATCGTCGATCTCGTCGACAATGTGACCTATGCCGACGAAACCTCGTTCGGCGACACGACGCTGCTGTTCCGGCACACGCTGGTGCCCGTCGAAGGCGGCACGCAGGTGACGCACCGGCTCGATATCTCCGGCCCTTCGGCCGCCGAGGTCGGTCCGGAACTCGGGCCGCAGATCAGCGGGGATTTCGACGTCTCGATGACCAGACTGTTCGAACAGGCGGAGGCGTTGGCGAACCATGGCTGAACTCGACACGCGATTCAAGGGCGGGCCATCGGAGAGCCCCGGATTGCTGCTCTGGCGAACCACCATGCGCTGGCAGCGCGTCATGACGGCGGCGCTGGCGCCGCTCGACCTGACACATGTCCAGTTCGTGCTGCTCGCCTCGGCGATGTGGCTCGGCCGCAATGGCGAACCGCCCAACCAGGTGCAGCTCGCCGCCCAGGCCGGCACGGAGGTGAAGATGACATCGGATGTCGTCGCCCGGCTGGAGGCGAAAGGATTGATCGCACGCGAGCCTGATCCCCGGGATTCCCGAGCCAAGGTGATCCGCGTCACATCAGCCGGGGCAGCGGCCGCACAGCAAGCGATCGTCGCCGTCGAGACCGCCGACGCGGCCTTTTTCGAGCCTGTGGACGAGGCGCGGCTCGTCGGCCTGCTGCAGCAGCTGGCCGGCGAGATCCGCTGAGGCCGAGTTGCCCTGCGGCTTAGGCCAGGAACCTGCCGATGATCGCGTCGCCCATCTCGACGGTACCAACCTCGGTCATGCCGGGGGAGAAAATGTCCTTGGTGCGCAGGCCCTGGTCGAGCACAGCGGCGATTGAAGCTTCGAGCTTGTCGGCCTCATCGACCATGCCGAAGGAATAGCGCAGGCACATGGCGAAGGAGGCGATCATGGCGATCGGGTTGGCGATGCCCTTGCCGGCAATGTCGGGGGCAGAGCCGTGTACCGGCTCGTAGAGCGCCTTGCGCTTCTTGGTCTTCACGTCGGGCGCGCCGAGCGAGGCCGACGGCAGCATGCCGATCGAACCGGTCAGCATGGCGGCGATGTCGGACAGCATGTCGCCGAACAGATTGTCGGTGACGATGACGTCGAACTGCTTTGGCCAGCGCACCAGCTGCATGCCGCCGGCGTCAGCCAGCATGTGGTCGAGCTTGACGTCGGAATAGCGCGCCTTGTGGGTCTGGGTGACGACCTCGTTCCACAACACGCCCGACTTCATGACGTTGCGCTTTTCCATCGAGGTGACGTGGTTCTTGCGGGTCCGCGCCAATTCGAAGGCGACGCCCGAAATGCGCTCGATCTCGAACGTGTCGTAGACCTGCGTGTCGATGCCGCGCTTCTGGCCGTTGCCGAGATCGATGATCTGCTTGGGCTCACCGAAATAGACGCCGCCGGTCAGCTCGCGCACGATGAGGATGTCGAGGCCTTCGACAACTTCCTGCTTGAGCGAAGACGATGCGGCCAGCGCCGGATAGCAGATTGCCGGGCGCAGGTTGGCGAACAGCTCCATGTCCTTGCGCAGGCGCAGGAGGCCTGCCTCGGGGCGCACCTCGTAAGGCACGGCATCCCATTTCGGCCCGCCGACGGCGCCGAACAGCACCGCATCCGCGGCCATCGCCTTTTCCATGTCGGCATCGGAAATCGCCGCGCCATGCGCATCGTAGGCGCAGCCGCCGACCAGGCCCTCGTCGGTGACGAAGCCGCTGCCGAGCTTTGCGTTCATGGCCGCGATCAGCTTCTTGACCTCGGCCATGGCCTCGGGGCCGATGCCGTCACCGGGGAGCAGGAAAAGATGCTTCGTTGCCATGGAGAAAACCGTCCCAGAAAGATTTGAACCGCGGCCTTGCTAAACGCCAAGCGGTTGCAGCGCAAGCCGTAACGGGGAGGGAGAACGCCGCGATCCGAACAAGGCACCGTCGGCGACCCTTCGCGCCCCCCTCTGTCCTGCCGGACATCTCCCCAACGAGGAGGGAGATCGCCTATAATATCGGTCTTCGCAAATGTCAGGCGTTTAAAGAATAGCGCGGTTAGCAAAGCTGCCGATCTCCCCCCTCGTGGGGGAGATGTCCGGCAGGCCAGAGGGGGGCGCTGTCCCGCCGGCATATCCAAGTTACTGCCCCACGGAACACGCCATCACCGATGCGAGAGAATATTAACCAGCCTGCCGCAGGG
>NZ_VFTI01000059.1:0-7140 GCF_006439515.1 Mesorhizobium sp. B3-2-1
CTCCCAGCATGCATGTTGAATCAGAACTGCGATGATTTGGGAATCCCACGACTCTTATAAATCTCATCCCGCTCTAGCGCGCTCGCCAGCTCTTATGATCTCTGCCCCATCGGGATGTAAGCCTTCGCCTTGGGGACCCGAAAGCCACGCTCGAAGCAAAAAGGGGAGGGACGGCCTCGTCCCCCATCAACGGGCAAACACCTTCAAAGCCTTCTCGCTGATTTAAAGATCAACCAGACACAGCAAAGTCAGAGGACAAACATTTCGGCGAAATGGCCATTTTAGCGTGGAGAGGCGAACTCGGCGAGTTCGTCTGCCGCTTCACCGATACCGTGCGCGGCCGCGCGCTCGAGCCAAAGGCGAGCGGCAACCGGGTCGCGCTCCCCGGCGAGACCTTTCAAGAGATAACGTCCGAGCATGAGTTGGGCTTGGCTATGCCCACGTCCGGCGGCGGCAGCGTACCATTTCTGCGCTGCTGTCTGGTCGACCGGCAGGCCGTGGCCGGCTCCGTACAGCGCGCCAAGCGCAAACATCGCCCCGGCGTGACCGTCGACGGCGGCACGCTCAAACAGCTGCATTGCAGCCTCGGGCTCGGGCGTGCCTCCGCGCCCATTGAGTAGCATCTCGGCGAGCGCCACCCGGGCGTCGAGCACGCCGGCGTCGGCGGCCCGCGCAAACCACACGCGGGCCTGAGTTGGGTCGGCCGCCACGCCGCGTCCATCCTGGAGGAGGCGGGCATACATATATTGCGCCTCTGCGACGCCCTCGGCCGCGCGTCGCAGCCAGTGCGCCGCTTGCCCCTCGTTCTGGCGAACGCCGACGCCCTTGGCGAAACAGAGTCCAAGGTTGAATGCCGCGATGAGGTCGCCTGATGATGCGGCCGCCTCGAACCATCCGGCAACGCTTGCACCGTCGTCGGGCTCGCCGGCTCCTTTGAGGACAAGATTGGCGAGGTCGGTCTGTGCCTCCTGATTGCCGCCATTTGCAGAAGTGCGCAGCCAGCGTGCCCCTTCCTCGACGTCCTCGGCCACACCGTTTCCCGTCAAATAGAGCGAGGCCAAAGCGCGGGCGGCGGCCTGGTGGCCCGCTTCGGCCGCCCGCCGATACCAGTTCGCGGCTTCCGCAAAATCCGGTCGCTGCGTCTTCGCATAGCGATCGCCCAGGAGATAGGCTGCCTCGATATTGCCAGCCAAGGCGGCACGCCGCATCCACGCCTCTCCGGCAGCGACATCATGGTCGATGAGGCCACCATCGATCAACGCTAATCCCAACCGAAACTGGGCTGAGGGAAGGCCCTTTTCCGCTGCAGCCTGATAGAGTTGCGCAGCTGCAGCCATGTCGCGTTCCACGCCGAGCCCGTGCTCGCTAAGGACTGCGAGAAGATAGATTGCGGTCGGCAGGCCGGCGTCGGCCGCGCGTCTCACCTCGTCCGCAATCCTGGCCCTGTTCTCGCGCTTGCCGAGGCGAGCCAGCGACAAGGCAAAGCCCAGGCACCCTTCGGGGCAGCCGGCGGAAGCCGACTTCTCGTACCAGCGGTGTGCCGCATCGACATCGCGCATCGATGTGGGGCCGCTGGTAAGGATATAGCCGAGGATCGCCTGTCCCGTGGCCGAGCCTGCCTCGGCCGCCTTGGTGGCAAAGTCGAAAGCGGCCGTGAAGTCTGGTTTCCCCGAGGAATCAGGTTTGAACAAATGCCCGGATTCGGAGCCGCTGCCGTCAGCTTCCGCCGTCACCAGCCCGGTGACGTGGAGAGCGGCGAGGAGCGCCTGCGCATCGGCACTCCCATGGTTGGCTGCCCGAAGCAGCCATCGCGCGCCTTCCATGCGGCTCGGCGGCACACCCGAGCCTTCCAGATAGCACCGCGCGACCCGGTACTCGGCGTCGACAATCCCCGCGCGCGCCGCTACCGCCATCAGCGGAAAGGCTTCAGCGACCTTGCCGCTGTCAGACAGATGGATCGCCCGGCGTAACGATGCCGCCGGGCTGGCGAAACCAGTCAGCCGATCCAGGATTGTCATCGATCCGAGCCTTTGATTCCTCCGGTACTCTATGGCTCCCGCATCGCCTCCTGGCCGATCGGCAGCATCACACCGAGAATGTACTTGAGTATCGTGCGCCGGCCGACCTTGACGTCGGCGGTCACCGGCATGCCGGGGCTGACGGTGAAACCGGCGGGCACACCGTGGAGGGCGACCTGGTCGATGGAAATCCGCGTCCGATAGAACGGCTCGGCGTCGGAAGGCAGCATGGCCAGGGAGCTGTTCGGATCGCGCGCTTGCTCTTGCGCCGAGAAGGAGTCGGGGCTGAGTGCCCGCACAGTGCCATGGGCGAGGCCGTATTGCGAATAGGGGAAGGTGTCGAACTTGATAACCACCGGGTCGCCGACATGCACAAAACCGCTGCTCCTGCCAACGATGTTCGTCTCGATCTCGAGCGGCGCATCTTCTGGCACCAGCGTGATGAAGCGCTCGCCTGACTGCATGACCGAGCCGACGGAGACCTTTGCCACCGATTGAACGATGGCATCTGATTGGCTCCTCAACTCGACCAACTGGTTTCGAAGCTTTGCCTTGTTGAGGAGTTCGCGGGCGTCGGAGATCCGCGAGCTCGCTTCCGACAGGCTTTGCGAGACTTCACCCCGCCAGCCCTGAATGTAGCCGTCGCGCTCGGCGGCCACGCCTGCTTGCTGGCGCTTGGCGGCTTCGGCGGTCTGCTCGGCATTGCCGAGCGCCCGGGACATTTCCGCCCGGTTGTCCTCGGCCAGGAGCGTGTTGAGGCGGCTTCCCACCTGCCTTGCCTCGAGCTGCTTGCGCATCTGTTCGATCGAGTCGGCGACCGTGAGTCGCTGGCGATAGCCGTCGGCATCCGATTGCGATCGCGAAATCACCGAACTGAGTTCGTCACGTTGGCGTTCGAAACTCTCCACCTTGGCGTCGTAAACCGCCTTGCGGTGTTCGAATATCGACATCTGCAGGGTCCAGCTCGGATCGAGGCCGTTGTAGGTGAATGCCTGCCCGCTGGCCTCCGCCTTTAACCGCGCCACCTCGGCTTCAAGCGTCGAAACCTGCATCGCCAGCGCCGCCAGGTCGGCTGAGGCAAAGGTCGCGTCGAGGCGGGCAAGCAACTGGCCGGCCTGGACGCGCTGTCCCTCCCGCACCTCGATCGAGCGAACAATCGCTGTATCCAGCGGTTGCACGACTATGTTGGGGGATTGCGATACCACCAGCCCTCTGGTCGTTACGACCTGATCGACCGGCATCAGCCCAGCCAGGGCGATCAGCGCGATGACCAGGCTGGAAACGATCCAGACGATGCCGCGCGCAGCCCGTGGAACAGGCGCGTTGGCGACAGCCGTCGACGGCCATTGGAACTCGAGTATGGCCGGCGTCGTCGGATCCCTCGTTTCCATCCGATGCCGCCGAGCGGGGAGGGCGGTGAGAGAGGTGCTACTCATGATTGCCAGACCTGATGCGAGTGAGCCGCCCGACATGGTCAAACCAACCGCGGCGGAACGGCGACCGGGCGGCCGTGGCGGCCGTCGAGGTGCCGGTTCTGCTGCGACCACAACTGGCGATAGAGCGCGCATCGTTCCAGCAGGGTCGCGTGCGGCGCGACGTCGAGAACCTTGCCCTGATCCATGACCAGTATGTTATCGCACTCGGTAAGCGAGGAGAGCCGGTGCGAAACGATGATCATCGTGCGCCCGCTGGCGATGCGCATGAGGTTGGCGCTGACCACCGCTTCGCTCTCCGGGTCGAGTGCGCTGGTCGCTTCGTCGAGGATGAGGATGGTCGGATCGTGGATGAGGGCGCGCGCGATTGCCAGCCGCTGCTTTTGACCGCCTGACAAATTGGGCGAACCTTCCTCGATGTAGGTGTCGTAGCCATTGGGCATGCGTTCGATGAATTCCTGGGCGCCGGCGAGGTGCGCCGCACGCATGGCATCGGAAAGCGTCAGGCCTGCGCGCCCGGCGATGATGTTGTCGCGGATCGATCCGCGGAACAGAAAGTTGTCTTGGAGGACCACGCCGAGCCCTTGGCGAAGATGGCGCAGGTTGATCTCCTTCAGGTCGACGCCATCGAGCTTGAGAAACCCGCTGTAGTCGCGGTTGATTCCTTGCAGGAGGCGCGCGATGGTCGACTTTCCCGAACCGCTGCGCCCGACAATGCCAAACATGCTGCCGGCGGGAATGTGGAAGCTGACCCGGTCGAGCGCCGGTGTCTTTGTCGCGATATAGCTGAAGGTCAGGTCGCTGAACGTGACCTCGCCGACGAGCCTGGGCCTGAGGCCGGTGGAATTCGAACTGCTCTCCAGCGGCCGGTTGAGAACCGACGCTGCCTCGCCGATCGCCGCACCGACCTCCTCGTAGTCTTCGACCAGTCGCGCCAAGCCGACCAGCGGCTGCGCTACACGCTGGGAGATCATCATGAAGGCGAACAGGCCGCCGACCATATAGCCCGAGCGGTCGTTCATCGCGAGATAGGCGCCGATCAGCATGGTGCCGAGCACCATCAAACGTTCGATCGGCGTGACCATGGTCTGCGGCCAGCTTGCCAGCTGTCCAAAGGCGAGACGCGCCTTTCCCGCTTCCGCCACCCGCTCGTCCCAGAGCGCCTTGCGCTGCGGCTCGAGGCCGAGCGCCTTCACCGTCTTGATGCCGACGACAGTTTCGCCGAGCGCCGCCGCCTTCCAGGTCTCTGCTTCGACCACCCTCTGGTATCTCCGGCGCAGCGGTCTGAGAAACGCAAGGATGATCAGCATGATCACGACCGCGCAGGTCAGCACGATCCAGGCGAGGCTAGCGTTGATATAGAACATGACCGGCACCAGCACGCAGAGCGTGATCATATCCAGGAACGTGCTGAGGAGCTTTCCGGTCAGGAATTCGCGGATACGATAGACTTGAGCCAAGTGATACATCGTCTCGCCAGCCGGATGGCGCTCGAAATAATCGAGCGGCAGGCGCAAGAGCCGGCTGAAGACGTGCAGCTGCAGCTTGGTGTCCAGACGCGCGCCGACGACATTGATGATCAGTCGCCGCGCATGGCCAAGCAGAGTCTCGTAGACGAAAACCACGGCGATCACCGCGGACAACAGCACCAGCGTCGAGATGCTGTTGAACTGCAGCACCTTGTTGACCACCGTCATGACAATGAGCGGCGGCAGGATGGTAAGGACGCTCAGCGTGAACGAGGCGATGGTGATATCGCGCAAGGCATGGCTTTCGAGACGCACCAGTTCGGCGAGCCAGCGAAGGGTGAAGGGGGCGTCCGCCGCGACATAGGACCGTGTGGCGCGCAGCAGCAGTGCCTCGCCCGTCCAAACCTGCGACAGCCGCAACTCGTCAATGGCGACGGCTTCACCATCGTCGGGTGCATCCGCACTTTTCAGGAAGACGACGTTTCGCTCGGCGCTCGCGCCGATAAGCAAAGCCGCGCCGCCATCGTTGAACAACAAGACGACCGGTCCGGCGTCCTGGAAGCGCAGAAGGTGGGACCAGCGTATGCGCACGGCGCGTGACCACATGCCGGCGTCCTGCGCCCACTGCGACAGATCGGCGGCGGCCGGAACCGCGCTCACGGCCTTGAATTCGTTGGGGTCAAGTTCGACGCCATGATAGCGGGCGGCCCGCAGCATCGCCTTGAGGCGTGGCCCGATCATGTCGCATTCGGCGGGACCGCCGGGAGTTTGCGCCGCCGGATCGGGACCGCTCGCCTGGTCGGCCGCGCCTTCGGTGCCGGCGCGGATCGAGACCGGCTGGATTTCCGGGTTCACGGTGATGTTCACCATGGACTTGCCTTCCGGTACGCGGGCGAACTCACCGATGCCCTGAGCAATGTGCCTCCGCCGAGGTCACCGTTCATCCCCCTTTTGTACTCCGAATTGATCCACAGCGCGACTCTCATGCCAATCCTTTTCGCGCGCGCGGATTTCGCATTGGCGCCGCCCGCGCGTCAGTCCTCAAATTTGGACCGTCTCCGTTGTCAACATTCCCGCTCACTCATGCGGCTTCAGAAGATCCTTCAGCGTCGTCTTGACGGTGTGGTCGTTGCTGGCATAGCCGGCGCCAGGCTTTGTCTGGTCCGAGGTGAGATCCGTGCTCGCCCCAGACGGCTTGTTGTGGTCGTTGCCAGATCCGCCGATCGTCTTGAGGACATTGAGCAGGTCTGTCGTCACTGTCGTGGCCGCAAGCCCGATCAGGTTGCGGAACGACGCATGACCGCCGGGGTCACTGCCGGTCGAACTCGACTGCAGGAATTGCGGCGAGTCGTTCAGCCCCAGCGTGCTGGCCGTGACAGCGGCGTTGTGGCCGCCATTTCCGTTGCCGGAGTTGCCCTGTCCCTGGTGCGAGCCGTTGTCGGCATTGTTATGGTCGCCGGAATTACCAGGCGCGGGCTGTTCTCCGTTACCGTGGCCGTTATTGGCATGACCAGTCTCACCGCCTGGGCCGGTCGCTCCGGTCGGCCCTGTCGGACCAGGCGAGCCTGTTGGACCGGTTGAGCCGGTCGCTCCGGTGCCTCCAGTCGAGCCGGTCGCTCCTGTCGAACCAGTTGCCCCGGTCGAGCCGGTCGCTCCGGTCGAGCCCGTCGAACCAGTTGCCCCGGTCGAACCAGTCGCTCCGGTCGAGCCAGTTGCACCTGTCGAGCCTGTTGCCCCGGTAGAGCCCGTGGCACCTGTCGAGCCGGTTGCTCCAGTAGAGCCTGTTGCTCCGGTCGAGCCGGTTGCCCCGGTCGAGCCAGTCGCTCCGGTCGAGCCGGTTGCTCCTGTCGAGCCCGTCGCTCCGGTCGAGCCGGTTGCTCCAGTAGAGCCTGTCGCTCCGGTCGAGCCAGTGGCACCGGTCGAACCCGTTGCACCTGTCGAACCCGTTGCTCCGGTCGAGCCGGTTGCTCCTGTGGAGCCTGTTGCTCCGGTCGAGCCCGTGGAACCAGTCGCTCCCGTTGCACCTGTCGAGCCAGTTGCTCCGGTAGAGCCAGTCGCTCCGGTCGAACCCGTGGCGCCGGTCGAGCCAGTCGCTCCGGTCGAGCCGGTTGCTCCGGTAGAACCGGTTGCTCCGGTCGAGCCAGTCGCTCCGGTCGAGCCAGTGGCACCGGTCGAACCCGTTGCACCTGTCGAACCCGTTGCTCCGGTCGAGCCGGTTGC